>JBGTNF010000385.1:0-21324 GCA_041743205.1 Thermomicrobiales bacterium
GGGCACTAGCCCCTCAAGCTAGCGCGTCTGCCGATTCCGCCACCTGGGCAGGTGTTTCCTTCAGCGGTGCAGAGTATAGGGTTACTGCCGACGCGGCGTCAACATGAACGGCGCGGAAATCGCAATCCCGTCCCAAATCCAAACGGTCTGGAAACTCCGGGGCGATTCCATGGATTGGCGACAGCCGAGGGCAAAGGACTGCGTGGTACGATTTCCAATCGTGAGCCGCAATTCGACGCGTGCCCTGGACGTTTCCAATGGTCCAGTGCTTGGTCTGCAGGCCAAAGGAGTCTCACATGGTTGAACATAAAGCGGCGTCCATCGTCCGCCGTCCGAAAGTGACGATCGTGGGCGCCGGCATGGTCGGCGGAGCGGTGGCGCAGTTCCTTGCTCAACGCGACTACGCCGACATCGTGCTCGTCGACATCGTCGAGGGTTTGCCGCAGGGCAAGAGTCTCGACCTGCTCGAAGCTGGTCCGGTCCTTGGCTTCGATACGTTCCTCACCGGCGCCAACTCCTATGAAGCGACGACCGATTCAGATCTCGTGGTCATCACATCCGGAATCGCGCGCAAACCGGGCATGAGCCGCGACGACCTGTTGCGGACCAACATGGGCATCGTGCGCATGGTGACCGAGCAGGTCGCGGCGGCGTCGCCCAACGCAACCATCCTGGTGGTGTCCAACCCGCTCGATGCCATGTGCCACGTCGCATTCGATGCCGCCGGCTTTCCGCGGGAACGAGTGCTTGGCCAGGCTGGCGTGCTCGATTCGGCCAGGTTCCGGACCTTCATCGCCCAGGAACTCGACGTGTCGGTCCGGGACGTGACGGCGTTCGTGCTGGGCGGACACGGCGATACCATGGTGCCCTTGTCCCGCTACTCGACCGTCGCCGGAATCCCGATCACCGAGCTGCTGCCGCCGGATCGGGTGCGCGCCCTCGAGGAACGCACCGCCAACGGCGGGGCGGAAATCGTGGGTTTGCTCAAGACCGGCAGCGCCTATTTCGCTCCTGGCGCCTCGGTCGTGGAAATGGTCGATGCGATCCTGCAGGACCAGAAACGCATCCTCCCCAGCAGCGTCCTGCTGAAGGGCGAATACGGGATCGACGACCTGTTCGTCGGGGTTCCGGTCAAGCTGGGCGCCAACGGCGTCGAGCAGATCATCGAGATTTCCCTGACCGACCAGGAGCGAACGGCGCTTCGTCGCTCGGCCGACGCCGTCAAGGAACTGGTCGAGGCCATGCGGCGGCTTTCGGCGGAAACGATCCCAACCATCTAGGCCATTCATTATCGAAACGGAGCTTACGTGCCAGGCAAGAATCCCATCGCAGCGGTCGGTTCCGTGCGCAATTTCATGAACCTGGTCAAGGAGGTCAACTTCGATGAAATCCGGGACCGGGCCGAACAGGCCCCTCGCATCCTGATGGTTTCGAACACCCAGTCCGACGCCGAGCAGGGCACGGAGTCGTTGTTTGGCCAGGGGTCCGGCGGCTACGTCGACCTGCGCACCGCCGATCGATCCGACCGCATCGATCCGTCGCGTTACGATGTGGTCATCCTGTGGGATCCGGAAGGAACCGGCGTATACGACAAGGTTCGTCCGTTGTTGACGAACGATCGGGCCAACAACGTCTTCCGGCTCGATGGCGCCGGGGAGGAGGCGATCACGCAGGCGCGGACGGCCATCGTTACGGGTAATCCGGAAGCGGCTCCGGCGTTCGGACGTTGGTTCGTCCCGTTCCGGGCGCCGGCGGTCCACGCCATCATCGATGGCACTGCCAGGGCCAACGCCAAGTTCGCCCTGATTTCCAATGTTCCGTCGATCGTTCCGCTGCTTGGCGGCCTGATCTCGGCCAGCGCCGACCTGATCGTGCTCACCAAGAACCAGATCATGATGAGCTATAAACTGGCGGCTGCGAACGGCCGGGACCTCCACGACCAGACCGGCATCCTCCGGGAGCTCGCGCCGGTGGTCGGCGCCGGGTTCGTGTGGCGAACCGTCGCCCGTGAGGCCACGTCGTTCCTGCCGTTCATGGCCGGGACCATTCCCAAAGTGGCGATCGCGTTTGCCGGCACTTACTCCGTGGGTCTGGCGGCCGACTACTACTACCGCTTCGGAAAGAAGCCGACGAAGGACCAGATGCAGGCGTTTTCCGAGCAGGCGGTCAAGTTGGCGGCCAGCATCCCGCTGCCCGGTCGCAAGGCCTCGGATCGGCAGGAGGCCGCGATCGACGCCGAAATCCGCGCCTCCGTCGAGAAATCGGAGCGTGAGACGGGTCGGTAACCGCGTGCCGGCCCGCTCGATCGTGATCGCGAAGGACGTCCCGGCTCAATGATTCGGCATGTGGTTCTCGTCGGATTGAGTGGTAGTGGAAAAACATCGGTGGCGCGTCGATGTGCCGCCTCCCTGACGTGGGAACTGGTCGACACCGATGCGGAGATCGAGCGGCGGACTGGCCGCTCGATTCCCGCGCTGTTCCGGGAAGACGGCGAGGCTGCCTTCCGGACGATCGAGCGCGCCGTGCTGCTCGATGCCTTGTCGCGAGATCAGGTGGTCATTGCCACCGGCGGCGGAGCAGTCGCGAATCCGGATGTGTGGACCGGAGACATGCTTGGGTCGCCGGGATCGCTGGTGGTCTGGCTGGACGCCGACCCGGAGACGCTGGTGACGCGATTGACCGAGCAGGCGGCGCGCGACGAGGCGAATGCCGAGCGGCCCCTGCTTGCTGATGGCGACGCACACGGCAAGCTGCAGCGAATGCGGGACCAGCGGTCGTCGTTCTACGCCCGTGCCGACGTGGTTCTCGACGTCGCCGACCGTTCCGCGGAGGCGGTTGCCCATGACGTGGTGGAGTTGGCTAGCCTCGGGCGAGGTGAGGAATCGCTCGTTACGCTCGAGGTCGAGCACGCGTCGTCCGCGATACATATTGGAAGCGGCGCCCGATATCGATTGGCCGATTTGATCGGCACACGCTGGCCACGGGCCCGGCAGATCTGGGTTGCGGTCGACGCCAACCTGGCCCCGCATGTGGAACCGGTGATCGACCGGATCCGGGGCGATGGCCCCCGGCCCGTCCACGTACTCCAGTTGCCGCCGGGTGAGGGCAGCAAGAGCCTGGCCGGGGTCTCCGGCCTGTACGACTGGATGCTGGGCGGGGGAGTCGAGCGGGGCGACGTCATGGTCGCGCTGGGGGGCGGGATGATCGGCGACCTCGCTGGATTCGCCGCCGCAACCGTGTTGCGCGGCATCGGCCTGGTCCAGGTCCCGTCGACGTTGTTGTCGATGGTGGACAGTAGCGTCGGCGGCAAGACGGGGATCAATCACGCGGTCGGCAAGAACCTCATCGGGGCGTTCTACCAACCTCCGGAAGTCGTAATCGATCCGGAACTGCTGGCGACGTTGCCGGAGCGCGAGCGTCGTTCCGGCTGGGCCGAGATCGTCAAGCACGCCGTGATCGAGCCGTCCACCCCCAACGGCCAACCGTCCGTCCTGCTGAACGTGCTGCAGCGCAATGCGCGGTCGTTGGCGGCGTTCGCCTCGCCGATCCTGCCCTGGGTCATCCGGCGCAACGTCTCGCTCAAGGCGTCGGTCGTGGAGGCGGACGAACGGGAATCCGGCATCCGCGCCTACCTCAACCTCGGTCACACGATCGGGCACGGGGTCGAGGCGGCGGGGTACGCGCTGCTGCATGGCGAAGCCGTCGCCATCGGCCTGGTGGGAGCCTTTGCCATCGCCCGTGAACTCGACCTGATCGACGGCGCGTACCAAAGGCGGATCGAAGACCTGCTTATCGCTTTCGGCCTGCCGGCGACAGCCGACATCGATCCCGTTTCGGTGCGGGAGAAGATGGCTTCGGACAAGAAGAAGTCCGCGGGCCGGCAGCGTTGGGTGCTGCCAATCCGTGCCGGAGGGGTGATCCTGACGTCAGACGTCCCGGACGATGTGGTCACACGAGCCATCCAGCAGGTCACCCGATCGGGCCAGTGAGTCCAGTCGAAAGCCCTGCGGCGGCTGTGCTATGCTCACGATCGAGCGCCATGAGCCGTTTGGATGGCGTGCCTGTTTTCGCAAGACCGGCCTCGCGCCCGTCGAATCAGGCCCCGATTGCCTGCCCTGACGACGCGACAATAGCTCAGTCCTGATTCAACCTTCATCAATCCGGGGGCGCCACCAGCGTGACATCACCTTCCCAGGTCGTCGTCAGCGCGTCGATCGCGTTCGACCATGTCATGACGTTCAACGGTTCCTTCAAGGACCACCTGCTGCTGGACAAGGCGCATGTGTTATCGGTCAGCTTCCTGCTCGAATCGCTGAAACAGCAGCGCGGCGGCGTCGGCGGCAACATCGCCTACAGCCTGGCATTGCTGGGCGTGCCGTGCAGCCTGGTCGGCGCCGTTGGGATCGACTTCGCGCCGTATCGCCAGGTCCTTGAAGAGCTGGATGTCGACCTTTCCGGGATCGTCGATGTCGAGGGCGATTTCACGTCGAACGCCTACATGAACGCCGACTTGATGGACAACCAGATCGCGGCCTTCTATCCAGGGGCCGGCGGTCGATCAGGTGAAATCGACATAACGCCATACATTGGCGGCGCTGCCTACGGGTTGGTCGGGGCAGCGGCTCCGGACGCAATGGTGCGCCACGTCGAGGAAATCGCCGCGGCCGGGACGAAGCTCGTTTTCGACCCGGCCCAGCAAATCGTCATCCTGGACGACGCGCAGCTGCGGCGCGGGATCGAGCTTGCCGAAGTCGTGGTCGGCAACGACTACGAGTTCGGCATGATCGAACGCAAGACGGGGCTGACCGTCCCGGACATCGCCGCCCTGGTTCCGGTGACCGTCGTAACGTACGGCGGTGAAGGATCGGAGATTTGGGCCGGCGGGGAGTCTACACGGATTCCGATCGCGCCGGCGGACCCGTTCGTCGGTCCCACCGGCGGCGGCGATGCCTATCGGGCGGGGTTGCTGAAGGGATTGTTGCTCGGCAAGGACATGGTGGTTGCCGGTCGGATTGCGGCCCTGACCGCCACCTACGCCGTTGAACATCACGGCACCCAGGAACACGCCTTCACCCCGGAAGCGTTCGTTCACCGATTCGAATCTGCTTTCCCCGATTTTGCGGATGCCGTTTCGACCGAAGAGTTTCAGCACGACCACGTAAACGTCAAGGCCGCCAGGTAGGCACCTCATCACATCATAAGGAGACACCATTCATGGCCACAACCAATCCGGCAACCCGAAACTTCGATATCAAGGACCCATCGCTGGCCGCCGCTGGCCGCCGGCGGATCGAGTGGGCGGCCCGCGACATGCCGGTGCTGGGCCAGATTCGCGAGACGTTCGCCGCCTCCCGGCCGTTCGAAGGCTTGCGCATCCTCGGTTGCGCCCACATCACCACCGAAACCGCCAACCTCGCGCTGACCCTCCAGGCTGGCGGTGCCGATGCCGTAATGTGCGCCAGCAATCCGCTCTCCACCCAGGACGATGTCGCCGCGGCGCTCGTGGAAGCCGGGATTCCGGTGTTCGCGATCAAGGGCGAGGATGGCGAAACGTACCACCGTCACATCCATCAGGCGATCGCCCACCACCCGCACATCCTGATCGACGACGGCGCCGATGTGGTCACCATCCTGCACAAGGAATACCCGGAGATGCTGCCGGAAATCCTCGGCGCCACCGAGGAGACCACGACTGGCGTGATTCGCGAACGGGCGATGGAAGCCGCCGGCGTCCTCAAGTTCCCGGTCATCGCCGTCAACGACGCGGACACCAAGCACTTCTTCGACAATCGCTACGGCACCGGGCAGAGCACGATCGATGGCATCCTGCGCGCCACCAACATCCTCCTCGCGGGCCGCACCGTGGTGGTGGCTGGTTACGGCTGGTGCGGCAAGGGGATCGCGACCCGGATCCGGGGCATGGGCTCCCAGGTGATCGTGACCGAAGTCGATCCGGTTCGCGCCCTCGAAGCGGCGATGGATGGCTTCCTGGTCGAGACGATGGAGCAGGCGGCCCCGAAGGCCGATCTCGTCGTCACCGCCACCGGCAACATCAATGTCGTCGACCGGCATCATTTCGAGTCACTCAAGGACGGCGCGATCCTCGCCAACTCCGGGCACTTCAATTCCGAGATCAACCTTAAGGCGCTGGCCGAAATGTCCGGCGAGGGCCGGCGCACCCTGCGGCCGTTCGTCGAGGAGTTTACGTTTGGCGACAAGAGCCTGATCGTGCTTGGCGAGGGCCGCCTGATCAACCTCGCCGCCGCCGAGGGGCACCCGGCCAGCGTGATGGACATGAGTTTCGCCAACCAGGCGCTGGCGTCCGAATACATCGTCAAGGTGGGCCGGACGCTTGAGAACCGGGTGTACGCGGTGCCGGAAGATATCGACCGCAACATCGCGGCGCTCAAGCTGGCGGCAATGGGCGTCCAAATCGACACCCTCTCGGCCGAACAGGATCTTTACCTCAATTCCTGGGAAGGCGGGTCGTAGTCCCATACAGGCAGCAGGCCCCAGACGGGCCGACACACAGGTCGGCCCCTACGAAACCGGCAGCGCACGAAGGACCACGTCGATGACCACCACGTTCGATTCCTCACCCAAGCTTCTCTTCACGTCCGAGTCGGTGACGGAGGGCCATCCGGACAAGATCTGCGACCAGATTTCGGATGCCGTGCTCGACGCTGTCCTGACCGATGATCCCAACGGCCGGGTCGCGTGCGAGACCTCGGTCAAGACGGGCCTGGTCCTCGTCTTCGGCGAAATCACGACGACCGCCTACGTGGACATTGACACGATCGCCCGCAAGGTGATCCGCGAGATCGGGTACACCCACTCCGATCACGGGTTCGACGCCGATACGTGCGGCGTGATCGTGGCGATCAAGGAACAAAGTCCGGAAATTTCCGGCGGTGTGACCCACGCGCTCGAGAATCGATCGCGCGCGGACGCGGGGGACATTTACGACGAGACCGGGGCCGGCGACCAGGGCATGATGATCGGCTACGCCTGCAACGAAACCGACGAACTCCTGCCCCTGCCCATTTCGCTGGCCCACAAGATTGCGCGCCGCCTGGCGGAAGCGCGCAAGTCGGGCGAGATTGGGTACCTGCTGCCGGATGGCAAGAGCCAGGTCACGGTCGAATACGCCTTCGGCAAGCCGGTGCGGGTCGATACCGTCGTCGTCTCGACCCAGCACCTGCCCGAACCGACGAACAAGCAAATTTACGACGATGTCCTCCAGCTGGTCATCAAGCAGGTGGTGCCGGCGCAACTGCTGGACGACCGCACCAACTACTACGTGAATCCCAGCGGACGATTCGAGATCGGCGGCCCGCTCGCCGATGCTGGTTTGACGGGACGCAAGATCATCGTCGATACGTACGGCGGCATGGCCCGGCATGGCGGCGGTGCCTTCTCGGGCAAGGATGCGACCAAGGTCGATCGCTCGGCTGCCTACGCCGCGCGGTACGTCGCCAAGAACGTCGTCGCGGCGGGCCTGGCCGACCGGTTCGAACTCCAGATCTCCTACGCCATCGGCAAGGCTCACCCGGTTTCGGTCATGGTCGAAACGTTCGGCACCGGAAAAGTCAGTGACGAGGCGATCGAAGCTGCGATTCGGGAAACCTTCGACCTGCGACCGGGCGCCATCATCGACCTGCTCGACCTGCGTCGGCCGATCTACCGCCAAACCGCCGCCTACGGCCACTTCGGCAGGAACGATCTGGACCTCCCCTGGGAACGCACCGACAAAGCCGAATTCCTGGCCCGGATTACGGCGTCGGCCAGCCCAACCGCGCCTGTGGTCGCGGGATAGATTCGCGCACGCGCACTGGTTGCCCCCTGATCGGCAGCGGTCAGCTGGTAGACACGAGCCAGGCCCTCGACGTCGTTGACGAAGCCTGGCCTGCCGCCAATCGAATCCACGCACACGCGGGAACCGGCGGGCGCCGGCGCCAGGTCAACTGGGCGCCATGGTCGGGGCAAATGATTGCCATCCCCGGACACAGCCAGTCCAAGGCAGTCGATTCCTGTGCTATAACGCCCGGCAGGGACTCGACACTCACTTGCGCCGTGCAGGGGTCTTGCTGTTCATGAAGTTCATTGTGGCGATCGTGCAGGATTACGATGTCGACCGGCTGTTGCGTTCGGTGACGTCGGCCGGGCTGGGCGCGACGAAGATCTCAAGCACTGGCGGGTTTCTCCGGGCCGGCAACACGACCGTGCTCATGGGCGTGGACGACCACCAGCTGGCGACATGTTTCCGGCTGATCGAACACACCTGCCGGTCCCGTTCCGAAGTGCAATTCGACCCGGTGGCGACCGAGTACGCCGAATGGTATGGCGCCGGTTTGCACGAAGTTACCATCGGCGGGGCGGTCGTTTTCCAGGTCAATGTCGATCGGTTCGTGCAATTTTCACCCGCCCTTCCTCAACCGGAGTGAACGAACCGGGCAACCGCAGCATCTGGGGTCGCCCGGTTTTCATGGGATTTGAGTTCACCGCTCCAAGGAGCATGCGCCAGGCTCGCCGAACCTAGACAGCCACTGCCGGTTCGGCGTTCGTGAAGCGAGCGTCTTCGGAAAGCATCGGACCAAGAACGAGTTGGGCGGCCATGACGTGGGAGCACGAATCCAGCACGTGGGCTTCGAACGTGTGGCATGTGCAGTGCCAACCGCGATCGTCCAGCGAGACAAGGTACTCATCATGTGAGCCGTGGAATGACGCGCTGAGTGTCGTCAGTTTCATGCGATCCGGCTCCTGGGCGTAGCGATGAGCCTTGTCGATCTTGCCGATCATTCCGGAATTCATGGAAGTTCTTCTCCTTTGATCAACACCGAGCATCGTGAATAGATTGCGTCCGGACCTTCTCCTCACTGCTGGGCCTCGTGGACAATGGTCGTCGTCACTTCGAACATTGATTCGGCAGCTCGGTGGTGATCCTCGATGTCCGCGAAGGCGCTGCTCACCCGGCAGACATCGTGACGATCCTTCCCCCTTCCCGAGACAAGCGGCAAACCACCAACCTGCCCACTCGCCCCGAAACGAAAAAGCACCGTCGAGCATGGCTCGCGCGGTGCGGGGTCGGGGGCCTTGGAGCGTTCTTGTGGTCCATCGCAATGCCCTCCTGATGGCGGTACTGCGGGGAGATGACGTTCGACGCTTCTTGATCACGGAGTATAGCAACACTTTCTCAACAATGGCCATAGCCCTTTCCGAACCTGACCTCGATACCAGGAAGCGACAGGTATACTTCGGTCACCAACCGACTTCGGGCGACGTTGCCGGATCGGCGTTTCATCAAGAAGGAATCAGAGATATGGCCCGGAAAACCGGACAGCGCGGCGCCGCCAGGAAACCCGCAAGAGCCGCAAGGCCAATGCGGGCGGTCGCGAGATTAGTCGCCGCACCGGCGTCAGACCAGACAGGCTCCGGGAGCGCCGACGATAACCTGACCGGCGCCGAGCCGGGCGCGCCACGGAAGTCGGCCAGGACCTCGATGCGCGGGGGCCGACCGTATCAGCAGGGGAAAGCATCGCCGACAGCACGGATGTCATCGAGCCCGGTCGTGGCGATCAGCCGTGACCAGGAGTACGCGTTCATCCGCGAGGACCTCCGGCGGCTGCTCATTACGGCGGGCATCCTGATCGCAGTCATGATCGGTCTGCTGCTGATCGTCGACCGCTAGGCGGGCCTCAGTAGAGCGCCCACCGGTTTGTGACGGATTCCCGACTTCCCGACAGGTTCCCAACCGTTATCCCGAACTGCCGGCCCCGCTGGATACTGCAGGCTGCGAGGGAACCCCCGGCCCAGCGGAGCGATAGCCGGTACACGCTTGCCGGATCGGTTGTACCGCCTCCGGCGTATCCAGCGGGTCCGGGATTCCTCGTTCCCCGGAATGATGGCCTGAAAGGTGTCACGATACGCTGGTCAGACGACTCTTTTGGCAACCGCTGTGATGCGACGTGCCTGGAGTGATAGCCGGATGGTTCCCGTCAGGCCACGACGTTACATGGCGTCGCGGTCTTCGTCATCGTCCACATTGACCGATTCGTCGACGTAGGCGCTGGCGTCCGGTTCCCGCTCGTCATCTTCGTCCGGGTCGACTTCGGCGCGAGCGGTTCCGGCTTCGTCGTCGCTTTCACCGTCCTCGTCGTCGCCAAACAGGAAGTCGCCTTCCTCGCGCTGGAACAGCAGTTCGCGCTCGCGCATGAGTTCCTGCGTTTTCCGTACTTGCTCGGGGAACGAGAGCTTGGTGGCCTGGGCGGGGTCCTTGGAGATTTCGCGAATGATGACCCGCAGGCTTTGGCTCGAAATACCCAGGGCATACGCTTCGTAACGATTGCCGCCTTCGATCAGGTCGGCCACCCGCTGGCCGATCGGCGCCCCGACTTCACCGAGCCGCAGGCCGTCGTCGCTGACCAGGAAGACCTTGCCGTCCTCGACCGACAACTGCAATTGCTCGCCCGGCGAAACTTCGGCGAGGTGAGAAAGATCGGCCGGATTCGCGAGCTCGTCGACCCATGTCTTGCCGATCTCTTCGATGAAGGTATTGGCTTTGGGCAAAATGGCCGGCGACGTGTTGGCGCCTTCCAGCGTACCGTCCGCGCGGTTGTAGAGCATCTCCAGCCGCTGCAGGTTGCGGCGGGCGATCATGTTGGCGGGGTCGGCTTTCAGGGCTTCGGCATAGGCGTCCCGTGCCGCGCCCAATTGCCGCAACTCGATCAGCGCCCGGCCCTTGCGGTTGAGCGCTTCGGACTCCCGGGGGAATCGTTCGATGATCCGGTCGTTGATCGTGAGCGATTCCTCCCAACGGCCCTCCGCGGCGGCCCTCTGCGCATCGGCCACGAGCTGCCGTTTGGTCGATTTTTCCTTACTCTTGGTTGCCACTATGGATTCCTTCCAAAGGTGTGAATCAGCCACGCCGTTCAACGAGGGTTTGGTGACGCGCGGGTTAACGCCCGGCGCCGACCGGTTCGCCCATCAGATACCAGGGTGATGTTTTCGTGATGCGGACATCGACGAGTTTGCCCGCCAATTCCAGATCGCTGTCGAAATGGACGAGGGTGTTCCCGCGTGACCGCCCGGTCCAGCGTCCCTTCGATCGCCCCTCGACGAGGACGTCATAGGTACGTCCAAGCCGCGCGGCGTTAAGTTCCGTACAAACCCGTTCCTGCAGGTGTTCCAGCGCCTGGTGGCGTCGAAACTTCTCCTCGCGCGGCACGTCGTCCTCCCAACGTGCAGAAAGCGTGCCCGGCCGAGGGGAGTACATGGCCAGATGCACCTTGTCGCAGCGGGTTCGTTCGAGCATGTCGTAGGTTTGCATGAATTGTTCGTCGGTTTCGCCCGGGAAGCCGACGATAATGTCGGTGGCCACGGTGACGTCCGGCATCCGGGAACGGGTGTAGGCAATTCGTTCCATCCAGCCGTCGCGCGTGTAGGTCCGCCGCATCCGGCGAAGGACCTCGTTGTCCCCGGCCTGAACCGGCAGGTTCATGTGCTCGCACCCGGAGTCCAGTTCGGCCACCGCGTCGATGATGTCGTTGGACATGTACTTGGGGTGGGAGGTCAAGAACCGCAGGCGCTCCAGGCCGGGAATCGCGTCGACGGCGTGCAGCAATTCCGCAAGCGAGGGCGTGCCAGGCAGGTCGTGACCGTAGGCGTTGACGGTTTGCCCGAGCAAGGTCACTTCGCGAACGCCGTTGTCGACGATCCGCGCCACCTCGGTCACGATATCGTCGAAGGGGCGGCTGGTTTCCTTGCCGCGCCGATACGGAACGATGCAGTAGGAGCACAGAAAATTGCAACCGTAGATGATGGGCACGTAGGCGGTGAAACCGTTGGCGCCGGCATCGGTTTGCGGCAGGTAGTAATGGGGCAGCGCGTCCAGGTCATCGTCGAGCATCGCCAGCTCGGGCACCACCTGTTGCAACTTGTCGAATTCGGACGGATCGAAGAACAGATCGACGTGTGGGAAAGTCTGCTTCAACTTTTCTTGCTGGTTGGTGACCATGCACCCGGTCAGCACCAGTGGCATCTCCGGCTTTTGCCGCTTGAGCCGGGCCAGGGCATTGAGCTTGCCGGACACCCTGTCCTCGGCCGCCTGGCGCACCACGCAGGAGTTGAGCACGACGATGTCGGCTTCCTGCTCATCCGTGGTGGGCTGGTAGCCGACCTCCTGCAACATGGCCGCAACCTTGGCGCTGTCTGCTTCGTTCATCTGGCAGCCGATCGTCCAAATGAAGAAACGCTTGCCGTTCAACGGCAGCCTGGGCGGGGAGAACTGCCGCTCGCCGATCGGGGTAATCTGGATAACCGGTGAAGCTGCCACCACGAATCTCCTCGTATCGGAAAACACGCCAACTCCGCCCCATGGAGAAATCCTGGAGCGTGGCGACCGATACAACTCGCTAGTATATCCGTAAACGGAGACACCTGACAGGCGCCAATTGCCCTTCAACAATCACTGTTTGCAGTCGAATCGACGCCTTCGGCATGGTAGTCTGACTGTGAGGCAAATGCCGGGATAGCGGCCTCCCATTCGGCGACAATCAAGCGCAAGCAAACGGGCGGGCTGGCTCCGTTTGTGAAAGGTCACGAACCGGTAACAGAGGGCCTCCAACGTGCGTAATGGCGAGATGAATTCCCTATCCTTGAAGTCTGCCAACGTCCGCGTACGGACGCTGGCAATTGCTTCAGCACTGTCGATCATGGTCGCTTTGCCGGTTGCCGTGTTCGCGACGCCGGGCCACGGTGACACAGCTTCGGCGGTGGCGATCGCCCAGAACGTGGACTACATCGGCGGCGAGGCCGGATCCAGACTCGACCTCGACTTTCCCGTCCTGGTCCCCAGTTTCGTGCCGGGCCCGTTTGGCGGCAGTCCGGCGATCGACAGTGGCAACGGCTATTACAGCCTGTACTGGATGAACCCCGGGGGCGAACCGACGTTCCTTCAGGTGACGGGTCAGGTTGGCGGAGCGTTGCCCGCTGGTTCCCCGTACGATCTCAACGTCCAGCTCTTCATCAATTCCTCAGTGGGCGGCAACGGGGCGATTCACGATGTGACGCCCGCTTACGACACTGTCTGGTGGATCGCCGGCGGCGTCCTCTATAAAGTCGAAAGCCGGAACTCGGGGGCCGACAGCGTGTCGATCGCGAACTCGCTGATAGCGTTCGTTCCCCCGGTGGTGGCGGAACCCGAGCCGGAACCGACTGAACCACCTGTCGTCGAGGAACCGGAGGAACCCCGCCCGGAACCGGAAGACCCGGTGCAGGAACCGGATCCTGTCGTCACCGAGCCAGGCAGCGACGTCGACGACCCGACGGCGGAACCCGAACCCATCGCCGATCCGTCGGACGCGGACCCAGGCGACGACGCGGCCGAAACTGACGGTGAAACGCTCGTGGATCAGGCGGCGGAGGTTGCGGTCACGGCCGAGGATGTCGCGACCGCAACGCAGGCGGATGACGCGGCCGCGACGGAGGACGAGCCGCTCCAAACATCGGACGGCACAGGCGAAACCGCGTATTCATCCGATGGCACCGGCGGCGCCCAGAACCTGGTAGTTGTCGGGGACGGAACCGGCGGCACGATCGAGGTGATCGTTCCGCGGCGCCCGTCTGGGCAGCCGACTCCCTAAAAGCGCGGCGGCGCCAGCAACAGCAAAGCGCTGGCGTCACGTCGGTATCGGCAGCGTCACCGAGAATCGCGAACCACCGTCTTCCGTTTCCGCCATGGCTATGATTCCGCCGTGCTCGCGAATAAGTTCGGTGCTGATGTAGAGCCCAAGGCCGAGACCCGGCACCGCGCTCTGGGTCGCGTCGTGGGTTCGAAAGAACGGCGTGAACACGGCGTCGCGATCGGTGGCCGCGATGCCCGGACCCTGATCCGTGACGCAGATGCGCACGGCCTTCGCCGCCGACGGCAAGGCGCCGGCATCGATCGATACGCGGATGACGCCGTCGTCTGCATATTTGATCGCGTTGCCCACCAGGTTGTCGAGCACCTGATAGATTCGGTCGCCGTCGATTTCCAGGGTTTCCGATGACCGATCGGTGACGAATTCCAGCCGGTGTCGGGTGGACGTGGTGCTCGCGGAATCCACGATCGCCCGGCAGATCGGGACGATGTCGGTCATAGATCTCAGGATCTTCAGGCGTCCGGCCCGGAGACGCGATACGTCCAGCAGATCGTCGACCAGCCGGGTCATCCGGTCGACGTGAAGTTGCAGCGTCAGGAGCCAAGCGACGTGCTGGTCGTGGTTCCCCTCCCGCTTGAGGTCCCGCGCCACAACCTGGGCGAAGCCCCGGATTGGCGTCAACGGGGAACGCAACTCGTGCGAAACGACCGAAACGAATTCGTCACGCAAGCGCTCGGCCTCCTTGAGCGGCGCCACATCCTGGAAAATCCCGACCACGGCGTCGATCGTGCCATCATCGTCCCGGAGCGGCGCCGCGCTCGCCACCACGGGAACGATCGAGCCGTCCGGTTGCTGGACCGTGAGTTCGACACCGGTCACCACGGCTCCGTGACGAAGCGCATGCATGATCGGATTTTCGATGTCGGCATCCAGGGCGCCTTCCAGCCGAAGCCGGTCTGCCCGCCTGGTTTCGGCCGGTCCATCGAGATGCACCCCAAACATCCGTTGGGCTGCGGCGTTGGATGCGACGATCGTGCCATGCGGGGGCCGCGCGACCATGACCGCTTCCGGAATCGTCTGGATCACCGCCTGCAGGCGCCGGTAGTGGTCCTGCACCCGGCCCAAAAGTTCCCCCTGGTCATCGGCCAGGCGGGCAGCCTCCATGAAGGCGATCGTGCGGTTCGCCAGCGCCGTGAGCCGCGCGATCGCGGTCAACCCGAAACGGTAGGGCACGTAGAGCCCGACCCAGGCCACGCCCACGAGCTTGTCGGAGGGATCGATCAGGGGCACGCCGACGACCGACCGCGTATGCGGGTTCGTTGTCAGGATGTCGGCGACCTGTTCGTCCACCAACGTATCGAACACGCTGATCGGTCGGCGTTCGAGGGCGACCCGCCCGGCCAGGCCCGATCCCACCTCGATGTCGAGCGGGACAGCCTCGACATCGGGATCGAACTCCTCCTCATCGCCGTAGGATGCGGCCCTCACCAGGGTCGAGCTGGACGCATCGAGCAGGTAGATGGCTCCGGTCGACGCCCGGTTGACCCTGACCATCGCCGTGAGGATAGTGGAAAGGACGGTCACGTACGCCGATTGGTCGCCGGGCGGCCGCTGGGCGGCGGCGATTTCGACAGCGGTCAGGGCGGTGTTCGCGGCGCGCAGCGAGGCGGCTTCGAGGCGGGCGTTGGCGCGGTCGTACTTCAGATGCTCGATAGTGGCGATTGCGCCGGCCGAGGCAAGCGCGAAGCTGACCATGACGACGGACGTCTGGATCATGCGGAAGCTGTCGAAGGCGGGACTTTCACCAATGAAGAAGATGTCGAAACAGATCAGGGACACGACGGCCGCGGTCACGCCGCCCACCCAATCGGCCATGTAAGTCGAGAGTCCAACACTCACCAGCAACAGCAGAGCCGGGACGGCGATGAGGCCCTCGCTTTCGAGCGGACTCAGCGCCAGCGCCACGAGGATGGCCGCGAGTGCAGCCAGGATCAGTCGCCACGGTTCGAGCCGGGCCGAGCGCATGGAGGTGACGTGTTCGCTGCCGATCGTCACCCATCGTCGGGAGGTCGACACCCCGCGGCCGACCGCTTGCCCCGCGCCAGCGGTGGACACGCGCAACCGCTCCCAGGTTTGCGGGGCCATGCGCGCCTGGGCCCATTTCCTTGTGTGTTCGAACATGGGCGACTTCCAGGTGGTGGCGGAGGGGCGGGCAGAAACATGCTGGATGTAGCTGATTCAGAGTTCTTGTTGCACCGACGGGAGGTCGCGCAGGGTCGATCGCCAGCAATTGTACAAGCCGCCCCGACGTGACCAATGCACTTGTGCGTGATGTACGAACCGGGGCCGGACATGTGGCTGGGCGGGACCGCGGCGGCAGCCCGAATCCCGTGTAAAATTATCGGAGATCGCGGATGGTCCCCGCCCACCGGGCGCCCGTCGATGACCATTCGCGGATCGTTCCCTTACCGCACCAGGAGTTGATTACGTGACTGACGTTATCGCGTCGCCGGCCGATTCGAACACGGCGCTCGACCCCATGGTCGATATCACCATCATCGGCGCCGGGCCAACCGGCCTGTTCGCCGCGTTCTACGCTGGTCTTCGAGGCGTGAGCGTCCAGCTCATCGACTCGCTCGAAGAGGTCGGCGGCCAGTGCAGCGCGATGTACCCCGAGAAGTACATCTACGACGTCATCGGCTACCCCCGGGTGATGGCCAAGGACTTCGTATCCGCATGTCTCGAGCAGGCGTTGCGGTCGAATCCCACGATCCATCTTCGGGAACAGGTGCAAACCCTGGAGCGCCTCGACGACGGGACGTTCATCCTCCACACCACCAATGGCCAGCGACGAAGCCGGTCGGTCATCATCGCCGCCGGTGTCGGGGCTTTCGAACCGACACGACTCGGCGCGCCTGGCGTCGGCGAGTTGGAAGGCAAGGGGATCCACTACTTCGCCAAGCACATCGAGGACTTCCGTGACCGGAACGTGGTCATCGTCGGCGGCGGCGATTCGGCGGTGGACTGGGCGATGACGCTGGAGCCGATCGCCAAGACCGTGAACCTGATCCACCGCTCGAAATTTCGCGCCCACGAAGCGATGGTCGCCGACCTCGAAGCGTCGACCGTGACGTTGCACTACCCCGGCTACGAGGTTACGCAGGTCCGCGCTGGGGAGCACGGACGGATCTCGGGTCTCACCTTCCGCCATCTGGAGGGCCACACTTATGACCTCGATGTCGATGAGTTGATCTGCGCCATCGGTTTCAAGGCCGATCCTGGGCCGATCAAGTCGTGGAACCTTGAGCTCCAGCGCAACCAGATCGTGGCCGACCAGACGACGTTGCAAACGAGCGTTCCCGGCGTCTTCGCCGCCGGCGATATCGCAACGTACCCGGCCAAGTTCAAGCTCATCGCTACCGGCGCCGGGGAAGCGGTCACGGCTGTCAACCACGCCGTGCAATACATCGACCCGGCCGCCCGCCTCGACGCCGGGCACTCCACCACGATCATGGAAAAGCGCGAAAAAGCCGCCGCCGCGTTCTGACACCGAATCCGCATTCATGCACGATCACGCGGAGTTTGTAGGGGCGGGCCAGCATCGACCGACAACAGATCCTTGGCCATGAGGTCTTGTCGATGCGTGTGCCCGCCCGGATCTAGGCCGACCCTCAGCCAGGGAAAGCTCGAATCTACTCGACCTTGGCGCCGTGAACAGCAACGCTCGTGAGCAACGCCGGGCAAACGCTTCGTAGGTACTTAAGGACGTTGTTTGGCATTGCCCACCACGGGCGGACACAAGCTGGCCCCGCTGGATACGCAACCCTGCGAAACGAAGCCTTCAACCAACTTGGCGCTCGCTCTACCCGTGATGGAATCCGCCCAGGCCGACCCGGTCGCGAACCCGCGCCATCGTGCCCGCGGCGTAGGCGCCGGCCTTCTCGGCGCCGCTTCGGAGGACGCCTTCGATCGTTTCCGGCGCGGCTTCGAGTTCGGCCAGTCGCTGCTGGATCGGTTCGATCGCGGCGACCACCACGTCCCCAAGCTCGCTCTTGAAGGCGCCGTAGCCCTTGCCAACGAACGCCTCCTGAACCTGCTCCGGCGATTGCTCGGTGAGCAACCCGTAAATGGAGATGAGGTTGGTCAGGGCCGGCTTGTCGGGATCGACGACGATCTCGCTGCCAGAATCGGTGACGGCGCGCTTGATCTTCCGCCGGATGATGTCCGGCGTGTCGCCGAGCGCGATGTAACTGTTCGGATTCGGTGAACTCTTGCTCATCTTCCTGGTTGGGTCGTCCAGCGCCATGATTCGCGCGCCGTCGGCATTGATATCGGCCTGGGGCAGGGTCAGGGTTTCGCCGTAGCGCTGGTTGAACCGGTAGGCCGCATCGCGGGTAAGCTCGACGTGCTGCTTCTGATCCTCGCCGACGGGCACGAGGTCGGCGTCGTAGAGGAGGATGTCGGCCGCCTGCAGGACGGGGTAGGTGAACAGCGCCGAACTGACCGATTCATCCTGGCCGCCAGACTTGTCCTTGAACTGCGTCATCCGCCGCAACTCGCCGAACTGGGTCACTGACTGGAGGATCCAGCACAACTCGCTGTGCGCCGGCACATCGGATTGGACGAACAGCGTCGATCGCTGGGGATCGATGCCGGCGGCGACGATGATGTTGGCCAGGTTCCGGATGTTGCCACGCAACCCTTCCCGAGTCGTCGCCAGCGACAGGGCATGAAGGTCGACGATGCAGAACGTGCTGTCGTACTGATCCTGCTGCCGGACCCAATTGCGGATCGCCCCGAGGTAATTTCCGAGATGGAAGTTTCCCGACGGCTGAATGCCCGAAAACACCTTGGGCATCCGCTCCGCGCCCGTGTCCGGTGGGGCATTTGTGCTGCCCTGATGAGTCATCATGAGTTGACGTCTTCTCCACGCACATAATATCGGAGCCGAATGGGCGGCGCACCGATGCCAAGGAAATCTGGGCAACAGTATACAAACGGCGCACCTGGACGCGGCGTCCCGCGTTCTCTCGGCGCAATCCTGATTGTTGGTGTCGATTGGACTGGCTCAGCGGTTGCCCATGAACGGCAAGGAATGGGCAGGAGTCAGCGGGTACCGGCGACCGCGCCGATATCGCAGCGCGATCGTGCCTGGATGCAATCAGGCGAGGACGGGTTCTCCAGCGGGTACGTCGAGTAGTTCCGCTTCGTCCCGGCACTCCGGCAGCCAGGCCACGCCGTAGGCGCGCATGCTATCGATCACCGGCAGCAGGGCGATACCCTTGTCGGTGAGCGTGTACTCGACCCGTGGTGGAACCTCGGCGTAACATTTCCGGTTCACCACCTGGGCGTCCTCGAGTTTCTTCAAGCGTTCCGAAAGGGTCTTGGGGCTGATCCCGTGGAGCGACCGCTCGAGTTCGCTGAAGCGCTTCTCGCCCTTGACGAGATCCCGAATGATCAGCGGCGTCCACTTGTTGCCGATCAATTCGGCGGTTCGCGCCACGGGACATCCGAGATTCATCGCGTCGTTCTTCGCCATGAGCGCCTTCCGATCCTGAATATGCCGCGCAGACTCCATACTTCACTTATGATAGCATGGATTTGGAAGTTGACGGAACCTTTGGAAAACACGAACCGGGACGGTCGCGGCCATGACGCGCCGTATACTTCGGGTGCTGGATTCGGCGCTGTTGCGCCACCGTAACGCGTCGCCGCCGACCGTCAAGCCTCACCGCGACGGTCCACGAGGAAGTTTGTTGAAGTCGTGATCCCATTTGCCTTGATTCGCGTGGTCGCCTACGGGTTGGCGGCCATCATCGCGACCCTGATCCTTGGAACGATTTCCTCGCGGCTCTTGAGCTTCGACGAGCCGTCGACCGTCCTGCTGTTCGGCCTGGTGATTGGCGTGATCAACGCGTTCATCAAACCGGTCGTGCGGGTGTTGACGCTACCCATCACCTGCCTCACGTTCGGCCTCTTCGCGGTCGTCGTCAATACGGTGCTGTTCTACTTCGGCGCTTACCTCACGCCGGGCATGAATGTTGGCTGGTGGGGAGCCATCTTCGGCTCGATCCTGACCAGTCTCGCCTCCGGCCTGATGTTCTCCGTCGTGGACGAGTAGGAGGCGTGGCAATCGCATCCCTAGAGCGACGGCGGTCCTTCGATCCGCCGCTGACAATCGGCGTGATCGCCGACACGCACATCTACGCCCACAGCAACCGCGTGATACCGCCGCCAGTGATCGACCTTTTTCGCCGGGCGCAGGTCGGCCTCATCGTCCATCTCGGGGATGTCAACTCGGCCTGGGTGCTGGATGAGCTGGCGACCCTGGCTCCGGTTCTGGCGGTGGCCGGCAACAATGACGATGACGAACTCCAGGATGCGTTGCCAACGACGCTCCGGTTCAGCGTCGGAAGACATCGCTTCGGGATGGTTCATGGCGACGGCGGCCGTTCGGCCAAGGACCAGGTGAAACGATCGTTCGGCGGCAAGGTCGACCTGGCGTTCTTCGGTCACAGCCACATCCCGTTCATGGATGAGTTCAAGGGCACGGTCCTGTTCAACCCCGGATCGGCGACCGATCGACGCTGGCACGATCATTTCGGCGTCGGCGTCGTCCAGGTCACCGAGGACGCGATCGACCCGCAGTTAATTCTCTACGCGCAACCGGATCACCTTGCCAACATTCGTTTTGGTGACGAAATCGTTAGCCCTACGCCGTCCGTCGAAGGAGCAGTCACATGACCATCCCAACCACCACCGCCACCGATCCGCGACTGAGCCAGGGCCGCTGGTTGCGGATTCCGGGTCCGACCGTGGTGCATCCCAACGCCGTCCAGGCCCAGACGCGGGACATGATCGCCCACCGGGGCCCGGCCATGTCCGGGTTCATGCATGACTTGCGCGCCAAGGCGAAAATGGCGCACCGCACCGAATCGGAGGTGTTGATGTGGGCGGGCAGCGGGTCGGCCGGCTGGGAGACGAGCATCGTAAACCTGCTCTCGTCAGGCGACACCGTGGTGGCAACGGTCGGCGGAGCGTTCGGGGAGCGTTTCGCTTGGGTTGGCGAGAAATACGGTCTGGATGTTCGCCGCGTCGACGTTGAGTGGGGCACGGCCGTCAGGCCTGATGTCTTCGGCGAGGCGCTGGACGCCGCCGGCGACGTCAAGGCAGTCTTCATCACCCACAACGAAACGTCGACGGGCGTGACCAACCCCCTTCGCGAGCTGGCGGCGCTGGCCCGAGCCAAGGGCGCCCTGGTGCTGGTCGACGCCGTGAGTTCGGCCGGGGCGATGGAATTGTGCTTCGACGAATGGGACCTGGACTGGGCCTTTTCCGGCGTGCAGAAGGCGTGGATGTGCCCACCCGGCCTGATGATGGCGGCGATCAGCGACCGCGCGATCCAGGCGTCGAAGTCGGCCGGATTCCAGCGGTTCTACTTCGACCTCGCCCCGATGCTCCAGGCCGCCCGTGAGGGCTCGACGGCGACGACGCCGGCGGTCTCGCTGTTGTACGCCCTCGACGCCGCGGTGGACGCGATGCTCGAAGAAGGCATCGACGAGGTCTGGGCCCGTCACATCCGCCTCGGGAAGGCGTTCCGGGCCGGGCTCGGCGATCTGGGCATCGAGGTGCTGGCCGAGCCGGGCTACGAATCGAGCTCGGTGACGGCGTTCCACACGCCGAA
>JBGTNF010000386.1:0-7926 GCA_041743205.1 Thermomicrobiales bacterium
CACGGTCGAGAGCGGGACGGTTGGCGGCGTGATCGGCGCGGTCTACAAGCTCGCCTGGTACGGCGGCGATCAGGACGAAGGAGCCGCGCCGCGCATCAAGCTGGCCGGCGGCGGGGACAAGAGCACCTGGCCCGGCCAGAAGGCGGCCTACAGAATCGGCGACTTCGACCACGACCTGGTTGCGCTGGAAAGCGAACCAACGCCGCCCGGCAGCCGTCGTCTGTTGCAGCCGGTGATCGAGGACGGGCATCTGGTCGCCAACGTGCCGTCGATCGGGGAGGCCCGGGAACGGGCCCAGGCGTCCCTCGTGGCCCTGCCGGAACGGCTCCGCCAGCTGACGGTGACGGAGCCCTACGAGGTGCGAATGAGCGAGGCGGTCCAATCGCTGCGGGCGGAGACGATCGCGCGACTGGCCGGACTCGAGAACTGACCGATGCTGGATGATGCGTTGGATGCCGTTCTTCGCATACTTCGTGATCCTGCTGGACCTGATGTCATCGGGGTGGGCAAGCTTCCAGCAGCAAGCCTTGAATTCTGGTTTCCTCGCGTAACTTACGATGTCGTGATTACACGGAAACCACGACAACACTATTTTTCGAGCCATCCCGAAATGGAGCGATATGAGGCGGACCTCATCAAGACGTTGAATGATCCAGACGCCGTTTACCGTTCGCTGGACGACCTGAACACGGCACTGATTTACGTGCGACAGGACCAGACTCACGACATTGTCGCTGTCGTGAAGATTTCCACCGATTTGGCGCTTCAAAATTCGGTGATCACCGCCCGACGCCAACGCAGTGGCAAACGAGGCAAACCGTTATCTCGCAATGCATTGGTGTGGAAACGGGAAGGTGAGAAGTGATCGAATGGCGGGACTGTCACCCCCGCATGGCCTTACCCTGACGGGTGTATCCGACCGTAGACGACAGGTTATCTCTACCTCAATCGACCACTCTCACGACCTATTGTACCGGTGCGGTCAAACCCTGGGCGACCGTGAGAAAGGGGTTTCCTTCCACGAATGGAATCAGGGTCACTTCCCCTCCACCGCCAGTTTGATGAACGTCGCCACGTCGTCCTGAAGCTTCTTCAAGGCCCCTTTTTCGACGTAGACCATGTGGCCGACCGGGAATTCCTCAAGGGTGAGGCGGCTGTGGGCGTCGGCGTCGAGACCCATGTGGTTCAGGGTGTAGAGCGTCGCGTAGTAGGGCGTGGCGAGATCGTAGTAGCCGGAGGCGATGTAGATCCGCATCCAGGGGTTCTTGGCCATCGCTTCGCGCAGGTGGCCGCTGGTGTCGGAATAGCCGTCTTTCGCGTCGCCCCAGTTCCAGTCGAGGCCGCGGAGGATGTGGTATTCGGTGTCGTTCTCGTAGCCAAGCTCGGTGCGGAAGTACTGGTTCAGGGCCGTGGTGAACGGCGGCCAGATCACGTTCAGGCTGGGATCGTAATCCGGCGTTTCGGAAACGCCGGACATATCCTTGCCCTTGAACCGGCTGTCGATCCGGCCGACCGAAAGGCGGTCCGATTTCAATAGCTCCTTGCAGAAGACGTGGATTTCCACGCGCAGGTTGGCGAGGTCGAGATACTCGCGGGTGAGTCCAGTGTAGGCGGCCAGCCGGTCCAGCACGTCGGCGCGCCGGGCGCCATCGAGCCGGTCGCCGAGCGAGAGCGCCTGGACGTAATCCGATTCGACCCAGGCCTCGACCTCGTCGAGGAAAGCGCGGACGCCCATCTTCCTGTACTGCGGCGAAACGCGGTCGTGATACCAGGCGGTGGCCGCGTAGGTAGGCAGGAAGAGCTGGTACGGCAGGTCGTTGCCTATCTGGAAACGGGCGGTTTGCATGTTGAGGATGCTGGAGATCAGGATGATGCCGTTGAAGATGATGCCCTTGTCCGCCAGGTAGCCGGCCAGGCCGGCCGAGCGGTAGGTGCCGTAGCTCTCGCCGGCGAGGAAGAGCGGCGAGGTCCAGCGGCGGTAGCGCGAGAGGTAGAGCCGGATGAACTCGCCCACCGATTCCAGGTCGCCCTGGACGCCCTTGGCCTTCTTCGCGTTGTCCTCGCTGGTGGCCCGGCTGTAGCCAGTATCGACGGGGTCGATGAAGACGAGGTCGGTCGAGCCGATCCAGGAGAAGTCGTTGTCGATGATCTTGTACGGCGGGCGCGGCATCGCCCCGTCGTCGAGCATTTCGACGCGCTTCGGGGCCAGCCCGCCCATGTGCAGCCAGACCGAGGCAGAACCGGGTCCGCCGTTGAAGGTGAAGGTGATCGGGCGGCGGTCGCCCTCTTTCGGGTTGTCCAGCGTATAGGCGGTGAAATAGAGGTTGGCCTCGGTTTCGCCCTTGTCGTTCTTGATCGGCAGTTGGCCGGCGGTCGTGGTGTAGGCGTGGGTCTTGCCGCCGACCTTGACCGAGTGCTGGCGCACGATCGGATCGGGCAGCGGCGTTTCAATCGGCGTCGGCTTGTCGGCCGCATCGTCCTTCTTCGGGTCCGGTTTCTGGTCTGTCATGATTTCTCCAAAGCGTCGTGATCTCGATGTACTCGACCGGCACTCTATCGCGGATACGCCAAAGACGATACCCGTACCTGTGCAGGTTCGGGGCTCGGGAATGGACGGCGCACACTGCTGCATGATGGTAGGGGCGGACCTGGCTCGACTGACAAAGACGCCGAGGCAACAAGGTCTTGTCGAGCCTGTGTCCGCCCGGATGGTGGCAACCCGGTGCTTGCGGTTCGCGTCGCACCGGGCGGCTCCGTTCGACACAGCATCGACAGGAACGGGGTGGCGAACATGCCGTTCGCGGTCGATGCAGGTACCGCCCCTACGATCAACGGCAATGGGCGTCACCCGAAAACATGGGATCCGATTGGATCAGGGCGCGAGAAGCCGCTCGGCGCGGTCGCGCAGGGTCGCTTCGATCGTGCCCTTGAACGGCATCGCGGCGAAGGGGTAATCGCCGGTGATCACGACGTTCTTGGCGGCGACGGCGAGGCTGCCGCTGATCTTGAAGCCCATCGCCCGGAACGAGAACGTGCCGCCGTCATCGGTCCAGTTCTCCTGGAGATCGGTGATGCGGTCGCCGTACTGCGCCTTGGCTTGGACGAGAAGGCCCTTGATCCGGATGAGCGCTTCGTCCTTGCCCAGCTGATGGTCGACGGTCACGGTGCTCTTGGGCACGAGTCATCTCCTGATGTTCACGAAAGGGGCCAAACCTGGCCAGTCACCAAGAATAGCCGACCTCGCGCCACCGTCCCCGATTACTCGATACGGTCGGCTCCCACCCTGACCGGCACGCCGTCGGTGGGACTGGAGGCGTGGGCCACGGCGCTGAAGGGCATTCGCCCGGCCAGGAAGGCGAGCCGTCCGGCTTCGGTTCCCAGACGCATCGCCCGCGCCATCCGCACCGGATCGCCGGCGCGGGCCACGGCGGTGTTGACCAGCACGGCATCGGCCCCGAGCTCCATCGCCAGGGCCGCGTCCGATGCCGTGCCGATCCCGGCGTCGACGACGACCGGCACGGTCACTGCGTCGATGATGCGCTTGATGCTCGCCCAGTCCTGCACGCCCTGCCCGGACCCGATCGGGGACGCGAGCGGCATCACAGTGGCGGCTCCCGCTTCCTGGAGCCGGATCGCGGCGACCAGGTCGGGGCTGGTGTAGGGCAACACGACGAACCCCTCCTCGACCAGGATTTTCGTCGCCTCGATCGTGCCGGTCACGTCCGGCCAGAGGGTGACGCGGTCGCCGATGACTTCCAGCTTGATCCAGTTCGTGCCGGTGGCGGCGCGGGCGAGCCGGGCCATCTTCACCGCGTCATCGACGGTGTAGGCGCCGGCGGTGTTCGGCAGCAGGCGCAGCCGGGAGAGGTCGAGGGAATCGAGGATGCCCGCCTGCCCGTCCGATTCGCCGTCGAGATCCATGAACCGGATCGCGACCGTGACCATTTCGGTTCCAGCCGCCTCCAGTGAGGCGATCATGCTCGTGTTGTCCGGGTACTTGCCGGTGCCGAGGAAGAGCCGCGACGTAAAGCGCACGCCGGCGATGTCGAGCGAATCATCCGGCGCTTGGGCGCCGCCGGAGACGGCGCGGACGACATCCACTACGTCGCCCTCGTTCAGGCCGCGGCTGGTCCACTCGGATTTCGGCACGATGTCGCCGTTGACGGCGACGACCATCGACTGTTCGGCGTCCAGCCGTTCGTCGATGAGGTCACGGATTGTGGGCGATTCGATCTCGACGTCGCGTTCCTTGCGGTTGACCATCAGCTTCACAGCGAACTCCCCCTTTTCGTCGAAGCGGTCAGCGGCGGCAGCGGCTTCCGGTTCACGCCGCCAGCGGCGGCCGCGAGCTCGATCAGTTGACGGGTCGCGTGGCCGGGATCGGCGTGGTCGACGATTGCCGAGATCACGGATACCCCGGCGCAGCCGGTGGCCGCGACCTCGGCGATGTTCGAGTGGCCGATGCCGCCGATGGCCAGCACCGGGATGTCGAGCCGCGCGACGATCTGGGCGAGGGCCTCAAGTCCGCGGCCTGGTTCGTCGGGATGCGATTGCGAGGAGAAGACGTGACCGAACGTCACGTAGTCGGCGCCCAGGGCGTCGGCCTCGATCGCCTCTTCGAGCGAATGGACGGAGATGCCGACGCGGGCGAAGCGGCCGAACGGCGGCGTGAGCTCCAGCCACTGCGAGCCGAGGTGCAGCCAACGCACGCCGAACTCGCCGGCCACCTTGGGATCGCCGTTGATGACCAGCCGCTCGCGGTCCCAAGTGTCCGTGCCCTTCAACGCCTGGATCATCGCCACCATCGACGGCCCTTCGTCGCGGAGCTGGACCGATCTGGCGCCGGCCTTCAACACGTCGGCGACGATTGGCAGCGTCCGGTCGACCGGCCGCAGCCGCCGCATGATGCACTGGATGTGAAACTCATTGCTGCTCATGGCTGATCTTGCCTCGTTAACGACAACACCGCGTTCCTGAAGGGGAATCGCGGTGAAAAGCGCCCGGCTGGGCTCCTTGCGCCGCGCTTTCCTCCACCGTGACCGGTCAGGTTCCAAGGGTGTGATCTCAGCCCGTCGCGGGGCACCCCTAGCGCGATATGTTCGAGCAAGCGTACCAGATCACGCCCCGTGTGCGACCATTGGCGCAACCGGCATCACGCTAATCCAGCCAACGTCCTTCCGAAGGGAACGCCCTCCATGCTTGCCAATTCTCCACGTCTGATCGTGTCCCTGGCGTTCGTCATCCTGTCCTTGTCGATCGCCTCGGCGGCGTTCGCGCAACAATCCAGGCCGACCGAACCGGCCGGTGACGCGAACCCCTTGCTCCACGGCGCGTTGCCGTGGGAACTGGCCGACGACGCCGAGGAGATGGTGGTCCACTCCGTAACCGACGGCGACACCGTGCGCCTGACGTACCCGAACGACGATTGGTACTACAACACGCGACTGGTCGGCGTACAGGCGCCGGAAATGGAAGGGCCGTACACGAACGAGCAGTGCTATGGTCCGGAAGCGAAGGCGTTCCTGCAGGAGCTGCTGCCGGTCGGCACGGTGGTCTACGCGCAGCAGGACGTCACTGACGAGGACCGCAACGGCCGTCGGCTGAGGCACGTGTTCGTGATCGACGAAGCCAGCGGCGGCGCCTACCTGGTCTCGGAGGTGCTGATTCTCGGCGGCTTCGCGCAGGCACGCTCGTACCCGCCAGATGACCTTTATGATGACGTGCTCGCCGACGCGCAGGACCTGGCCGAGCGCGAAGATGACGGACTCTGGCGGGCCTGTGCTGCCTGAGGACAGGATTGTCTGGTGCGCAGAGTTGCGCCCGAGCTCCCAATCAGTCCCGCCTCTGATTCTTGTACGGTTGCGGAGCTTGCTCCGCCCGTGCTCGGCGACTTCGGTCCTTCGCCTTAACCGCACATCATCCGACTGACTCTGCCTACGACGGGCGGAGACAAGCTCCGCAGCCCTGCAACAACCCGATCCGAAGCCTCTGTGCAAGAACCGTTGGCGCACCCGTCAATAGCGACTTTGTTTCCCTTGCGTTGCGCAGCCTTTATGATGGAGGTGTTCCACCAAGGGTCACGGGCTCGAGCCCGTCACCGCCAAAACAGGCTGTCGATCTCGAGTTCGACGTTCCAGAGAAAGGGTCCCCCCGCATGAGACCTGCCGTGAGACACAAGCACTGGACGCTGTTCGCCGCGCTTTCGATCCTGGCCCTGCTGCTGGGGCCGTTTGCCTCCGCGCAAGATGCCTCGCCCGAGGCCAACCCTGAGGCAACGCCCGTCGCGGGCGGCGACGCGGCGCCGGTGTTGATGTTCGCCAGCGACGGCATGCGGCCGGATTTCGTGGAGGATTTCAGCGCCCGCGGGATCACGCCCGCCATGGGCCAACTGAGTGAATCCGGGGTGACCGGCGACAACGGGTTGCTCCAGGCGTTCCTGCCGAACACGGGCACCGGTTGGGCCACGCTCTCGACCGGGACCTGGCCGGGCGAGCATGGCTCGATCAACAACACGTTCTATCGAACCGGCGACGCCGATTTCAACAACAGCAGCTCGGGCTTCGACGCTGGCGTGCTCCAGAGCCAAACCATCGCCCAGGCCGCCGAGCAGTACGGCAAGTCGGTGGTGGCGGTCGGCTGGACCGGCACGGATGGGCTCGTGCCCCAGCTCGACGGCCCCGCCATCGACTACTGGACCGACTATTCGTTTTCGACCGTGCTCGCCAACTACGACTTGGGCGCCGATGTCCCGTACCAGCAGGTCACGCTGGCGGAAGCGACCGGCTGGGTCAACGTGCCGGAAACGTATTCCCAGGCACTGGAACAGCAACTCGTGCTCGGAACCAACGACGATGCCGCCAACCCCGGACGGGCCTTCAATCTCTACATCTACGACTCGACCGACGACGACGCGGTCAACTACGACCGGCTAAATGTCGTCCCGGCGACCGCAGGCGAGGACGCCGGCACGCCGTCGGCTTTGCCCGCCGCCTCTCCGGTGGCAGTCGCCAGTGGCGGCAAGGACGCTGCGAATTCGGTGGCCGACCTGGCGGTCGGCGACTGGCAGGACGTCAAGGTCACGCTCGCCGGCGAGATGGATGGCCTCACCGCCGGCTTCCACCTCAAGCTGCTGGACCTCGCCGGCGACGCCTCCACGTTCCGCATCTACGCCACCTCGATCGCCCGCTTCAACGCCACTTACAACGGCTGCGACTACGAGGACGGCTGCGCCGAGGCGACCGGCTTCGCCGAAGACATCGCCACCTCCTTCCCAAGCGCAACCGGTTCCGATTACTACCCGCTCGAACATGGCCTGATCGACGAGGAAACCTACGTCGAGCAGGGCCTGATGGCCCCGGCGACCTCCGAACTCCAACTCCTCTACATCCTCGAAGAACTGGTCAACGACCCCGACCTGCTGATGGTCGGCGCCCCGGTGACCGACGAGTTCACCCACCAGTTCCTGGCCCTGATCACGGAAGCCGGACCCGGCGGCACGACCAATCCCCGGTACGACGATGTCGAAAACGACGGCGAGCTGGACGGCCGTGTCGAGCAGCGAACGGCGTTCGTCGAGGCGGCCTACGCCGAAACCGACGCCCTGCTCGCGGCCTCGATGGGCCTGCTCGGCGACGACGCCAACGTAATGGTCACGTCGGACCACGGCTTCGCGCCGCAGTGGCTGTCGATCAACGGCGCTTTCGTGATGCAGCAGGCGGGCGTCACGCCCGCCGAAGCGACCGGCAATTGCCGGATCCCGGACGATGTCAACCCCGCGACGGTCCAGGCCAAGATCTGCGCGACCGGCGCCTCGGCCAATATCTATATCAACCTGATCGACCGCGACACGCCGGGCACCGTGGCCGAGGAGGACTACGACGCGGTCCGGCAGCAGATCGTCGACGCCTTCACCAACCTGACCGACCC
>JBGTNF010000387.1:0-5526 GCA_041743205.1 Thermomicrobiales bacterium
GTCGCCGCGCACGAGCTCGGAGCGGCGGCCTACGCCATCAAGGCGGCGCGTGCAGCCGCTCCGGAAGGCGAAGGCGAGAACTCCGGGCGGCTCGAATGCCGATGGCAGCGCAACCAGCTTCCTGACTCCATCCGCGAGTTGGTCCAGGATGATCAGCGGTTGCGAAACGACATCTGCTGGTCCGTGTTCGACTGCTGAGCTTGCGTCAGCCGGCCACGGACAGGAGTCATGGCTGGCCTGGTCCCTGGGCCATTTCCGTATCATCGCCCGGATCGTTTCAAACAGGAGATCGAGATGAAGGGTACAGACGCGGTCACCGTTGAGACGCTGCAGCGAGTACTGACGGCTTTCAATCACCACGACCTCGACGCGATCATGGCCTTTTTCGCGGATGACGCGGTGCTGGAGACGCCACGCGGGCCGGACCCCTGGGGCCGCCGCTTCGTCGGCAAGGTAGCGGTCCGGGAGGGATTGGCCGGTCGCTTCGCGGGCATTCCCGATGTCCGTTACTCGGAGGATCGGCATTGGGTCAGCGCCGACCGGGGCGTCTCGGAGTGGCTCCTGACCGGGACCACCACGGCGGGCGAGCGCATCGCCGTCCGCGGGTGCGACCTCTGGGAATTCAGCAACGGCCAGGTCGTGCGGAAGGATTCGTACTGGAAGCTTGTCGATTAGAGACCCATCAACGCCCGGTACTGCCAGGCCGACATCACCGCCATCGCTCCCTCGCAAACGGCGGTCGCCACGCGCTTGCCCGAGTCTTGGACTCCGCCAGCGGCGACGGCGCGGCCATGACTCGGCCGTAGTCCGAACGATGGATGCGGAGCTTGAATGAGCGGCGCGGGTTCCGCTAGGCCGTACACTTCTCCGGACGAACGTGACGAACTCGCCGGGCCGTGACGGAGAGGCCGTGCCGGGACCCGGCGCACGAAAGGACCCCGTGTGCGCAAGTTTTTCGCCCTGCTCTCGATGATCGCGCTGACCTTGCTGCTCGTTGCCTGCGGCAGCGACAACGATGAGGAGAGCGAGCCAACGGCCGCGCCCTTGCCACCGACCGTTCCCGCCGAGGCGACCGAGCCGCCGCCGACCTTCGACGTGACGCCAGATGACGCGCTGGCCTCTCCGGCGACGGACGCTTCCCCCGTGGCTTCGCCGGATGAAGAAGCCACGCCAGTCGATTCGGCGGTGATTCCGGGCGGGTCGCCCGTCGCCACGCCTATCGCGTCGCCAGCGACGGATGGCACGCCAGCGCCAGGAGCTGTGGCGGTTCCGGGGGGGATTGGAAGCGATGTTGCCGATGGGATGCAGGCGTTGCGGGGATCCGTGTCGCTGCCGGGCACGATCAACGAGGGGTTCGTGATTTCCGATGACGGCTGTGTCGGGTTGGGGCGGTACGCCGGGATCCAGGCCGGGCAGCAGGTGATCGTGCGCGATGGCCAGGGCGCCATCATTGGGGTGACCGAACTGGCGGCGACCGGGAGCGACGTGGTCTGCGGCTGGACCTTCGAGGTCGAAGCTCCGGAATCCGACTACTACGCCGTCTCGATTCCGATGGTCGGGGAGCGCGTCTACGCAGGTGACGATGTCGCCGCCCGCGACGGGCAAATCGAGCTGGTGCTGCCATAGGGAGACATCGATCATGCCAGAGGAACGACCGGTCGACCGCTGGCCGAAGGGAACCGGGAATCCCGCCAGCAGCGCGCTCGAACACGCCGGCTACCGCACCCTCGACGACCTGACCCGCCTCACCGAGCGAGAGGCGCTCGCGATTCACGGCGTGGGCCCGAAGGCGGTCAGTGTGCTGCGCGAGGCGCTGGCCGCGAGGGGATTGGCGTTCCGGGAGCCGGAGCCGAGGTAGGGCGCCCCTTCGATCGATCCAGGCGGAGGGCTGTAAAAGTTCAGACACATGTGAGAAACCGATGGCGATGAACTGAGGGGACCAACCCAGTATCTTGGTGGTGCTTATTCACCCAAGACTGGAGGAGATCCCCTCATGGCCAAGCATAGCAAGCGAAACCGGCGACGGATGCAGCAAGGCGGCATGGGCGGTGGGTTCACCGTCGTCCGCCGGGTCCCGATCGCGGTCCAGCGAGCGCTGCCGCACGCCCCGACCCTGAGTGTCGAGGCCCACTACCGGCTGCGGTATCTGGAACATGCCGCCCGGACCAGTGTCCGCGAGGCGTCCGTCGCCTTCAGGGTGCCGGTCCAAACAATCTACCGCTGGCGCACACGGTACGACCCCGCCGACCTGTCGAGCCTGGAGTGTCGGTCGCGCCGCCCGAACCGGACCCGCTCACACCAGTGGACCGCCGCCCAGGAGCAGGCCGTGCGGGACCTGCGCCAGCAGTATCCGCGGATGGGGAAGGAGCCGCTGCGGATCCTCCTGGCCCGCCAGAAGATCACCCTGAGCGCCTCGATGATCGGCCGCCTCTTGGCCAGCCTGCGGACACGGCGGCTCCTGCGCGAGCCCCACGCCGTGCGGCTGCGGAAGCAGCGCCCTCAACGACCGTATGCCACGCGGGTCCCCAAGGACAAGCGATCCCCAACCGAGCCGGGTGCCCTGATCCAGCTCGACACGATGCACCTGCGGCCCCTGCCCGGCGTTGAGCGCCGCCAGTTCACGGCGATCGATGTCGTCACCCGCTGCGCTGTGGTCGGGGTCTGCTCACGGGCGACCGCAGGGACGGCCGCCGCCTTCCTCGATGAACTCGTGGCCCGGCTGCCGGTCCCGGTCCAGGCGATCCAGGTCGATGGGGGGAGCGAGTTCATGTCCGGGTTCGAGCGGGCCTGCCAGGAGCGGGGCATCGCCCTGTACGTCCTGCCGCCCCGCAGTCCCAAACTCAACGGCCGGGTCGAACGGCTCAACGGGACATCCCGCCGCGAGTTCTGGGAGTACTACGACGGCGATCTCGCCCTGCCGACCCTCCAGCAGGCGCTCCGGGAGTGGGAGGCCACGGACAATACGATCCGACCCCACCAGGCGCTCGGGTACCAGACCCCTCAGGAGTTTCTTCGTTCCAAGAATTTCTCAGATGTATCGAACTAGGACAAGGGCGCCCATAACCCGGACTTTGCCGGTATGATGACCACCGCTGACCGGATCGTTCTCAGTAGGGGTTGTGAAATCGTGCAAATCGCGTTGGGCAGGGAAATCGGCGATACCTACATCGCGGAGATGCAGGCGAAATTCCCGGACGTCACGTTCGTCTCGATGAATACCGAGCCGGAGGGGATCGGGGAGGCTGATGCCTTCGTTGGCCGAATCCCGGCCGAAGCCTACGCCCAGGCCGGGCCGAAGCTGCGCTGGGTGCATTCCCTCGGGGCCGGGATCGAGACGATCATCGCCGTTCCCGGCATCGTCGAGAGCGACATCGTCGTCACCAACACGCGGGGGGCGCACGCGCCGTTCGTGGCCGAGCACGGTTTCGCGTTGCTGCTCTCCCTGGGACGTCACCTCATGGGATTCGCGTACGACCAGCGCGAGCGCGTCTACCGCTCCTACGGCCGGGACGTTCCGATGTACTCAGTGTACGGAAAGCGGATGCTGATCCTCGGCATGGGCAACATTGGCCGCGCAATCGCCCGCCGCGCCCTCGCCTTCGACATGGAGGTGGTCGGCCTCGACCTGATGGCGCCCGAGGAGACGACCGGCGACCTGCGGGTGCTGCCGATGGAGCACCTCGACATCGAGCTGGAATCCGCCGACGTGGTGATGGTGGCCGTGCCCTACACATCCGATACGGACAACCTGCTCGACGCCCGCCGGCTCGGCCTTCTCAAGCCAGGCGCGGTGGTGATCGGCATCTCCCGCGGCCGCATCATCGACGAGGCCGCGCTCGCCGATCGCCTGCGCGACGGCTCCCTGGCCGGGGCCGGGCTCGACGTCTTCGCCCAGGAGCCGCTGCCGGCGGACCACTTCCTGTGGGATACCCCAAACCTGGTGATCACGCCGCACTGCGCGCCGCGCTCGGCGCAAACCCGTGACCGCGAGTTCGAGATTACGTACGACAATATCCAGCGCTTTGTTGCGAATGAGCCGCTGCTGAACGTGTGCGACAAGGCGGCTGGGTTCTAGGGATACCTCAGCGGCGTGTATCGCTTTCCGCCGATTCGCAGGGGCCGGCGAGCCTGCCCTGGCGTATCCAGCGGGGCCAGCGCAACGGATTCGAACGGGTGTGCCGGCCCGCCGCTGCGAGGTTGCGCAGTCACGGGAGCCCACGCAGTCCAGCGGGGCGGCCTCCTCTGCAACAACGGGCCGTCCCCGTCCCCGTCCCCGTCGTCGATGGCGGGGGTCATGGCATCGCTCATGATCTGGCGCGGGTCGACGATGCGTCAGGCAGGCCGAACAATGACAAGCCCGGACTGGACAAGGGTGGCCCATGAAGGTGTTCACGATCGGGGTGTACGGGTGGGCCGAGGAGGATTTCGCTCAGGCCGTCCGCGAAGCGGCGCCGGACGTGTTCGTGGACGTGCGGCGGCGGCGCGGATTGCGGGGCCGAGCCTACGCCTGGGCCAACAGCACCCGGCTCCAAGCGATTTTGGCCCAATCAGGTATTCCGTATCTCCATCGCCTGGACGTGGCGCCTTCGGACGCCACGCGCCACATCGTGGCCAGGGATGCCAAATCCGAGGGTATCGGATACCGGGAGCGAACGTCCCTGAGCCGGGAATATCTCGATGCCTACGGGCAAGAGGTGCTGGCCGGGTTCGATGCGGAAGGGTTCGGGGCGTCGCTGGGCGGCGGCGCCGAATCGATCATGCTGTTTTGTGTGGAACGGGTTCCGGCGGCGTGTCACCGGTCGCTGCTGGCGGCGCGGCTGGCCGGGGACCTTGGGGCCGAGGTGACGCACATCCTGCCGCCGGATCGCTGACCTTGCCGAGATGTGGCGAGCGGCGATGTGGACATTGTGCCGGGGTGTCCGTCGGTGTGGCGCGGATGGTCAGATCCGGAATGCCACCATCCGGGCGGACACACCATCGACAGGAACCGGGTGGCGGAGACCCGGTTCACGGTCGAGGCAGGTCCGCCCCTACGAACGGTTTTGGCGTAGGTGAATCATATGGAGCATCGGCGGCGGAACAGCCTGCGATATCCAGGACATGATTATGCCCAGCCCGGCGCGGTGTTCGTCACGGTCTATACCTCGGGCAAGCAACGCCTGTTCGGCGACATCATCGATGGGCGAATGGTCCATAGTGCAGCAGGCAATTTGGTGGCCGAACGGTGGACGGCAATACCTAATCGGTTTCCAGTGGTGAATCTCGATGCATTCGTCGTCATGCCCGATCATGTGCATGGCATCCTGTTCACCGGCGCGAATCTCGATCTGATGCATCAACGGATCACCGTTGGCGATGTGCTCCGCTGGTTCAAGACGTCGACTCATACGAACTTCGGGTAGACCGTGATGAGATACTGGAGGGATTCAGGAGGTCCCGCCATGCCCCGCTTTGCCACCGTCACCTCGCACCTGTCCGTGGAGGACCTTGCGGTTCGCTACCGCCGGGCCCGCAATCCCGTTGAAC
>JBGTNF010000388.1:0-3930 GCA_041743205.1 Thermomicrobiales bacterium
AAACCAGCCACCCCCTGGCGCGGGTTCCACCACGTGGCCATGATGACGCCGGACATCGACTCCACGGTCCGCTTCTACGCGGAAGTGCTCGGTATGACGGTGGGGGAGGTTTTCGCCTCATCCAAGAAGGGGGCGGGGAGAAATTGCTTCGTCTACCCCGACCCCGCCAACGCGAACGGCACTATGGGCATCCACTTCTTCGAGGACGCTGACGCGGCTTCCACGGAAGGGTCGGCCGAACCGTGGGATCGGGGCCCGGGCTCGGGCGCGGTCCACCACGTGGCCTTCGCGCTCGCCGATGCGGAGGAGGCCTCCGCGCTGCGCGGTCGCCTCGTCGAGGCGGGGGCGTGGGCGAGCGAGGTCATCGAATTCGGGGCCGCCGAAAGCCTACTGCTCAGGGACAATAACGGCCTGATGATCGAAGCGACGTGGCCGAAACCGTGACCTTGACGGCAGGCCGACGCGGAAAACCCGGACCCTGCCGGCCGTCAAGGCCGGAGATTGGAGGCAAGGATGGTGGGGGGCCCGAGAGTGGACCACGACGAATGATCGGCGTTCGCGGGGTGGCGCCGTTGAAATCGATCCGGGGGACAGCGGCGGAAAGGGAGGACGATAGAGCAGACCAGCGGGACGCCCACCACCTCTCCGGACTACCCGCCGGCGAGGGATGGGCGGAGCGGGTGCTTGGAGAGGTTTGGATGCCGCTGGGCGTCGAAACCAGCGATTAGTCGTCCGCGCGCCGCGTCCTCGGCTGGGATACCGTGCACGAGCGTCTCTGACCTTATCGGAGCGTGCCGGACCTGGGGCCGGTCGAGGCGGCGTGCGGTTGCTCGGCAGGATCCGCTGTGACTGATCGGAGGGCGCGAAGCGTGTCTTGGACGAATTCGGAGAGCGGTTGCCCGCCGTCCTGGTCGAGCCAACGGCCCACCGCGACGCTGAATACGGTCACCGCGATCTGGGCGGCGAGGGTCGAGGCCAACTCATCGACGCCGCGGTCCCGAAACCCCCGGCCGATCGCTTCCGACAGTACGGAATTTTTTCGCAGCTCGCGCTCCTGAAGGCCCTCGTCCGATTGGACGATGGAACGGCGCGTCCTCAGGTACTCGTGAAGGCCCTCGAACCGGGTCGCCGCGACGGTCTCGAGCCCATATGCGATCACCATCATTGGTCCAAGTGAAGCCGGGGCGTCGGCCATGAGCCTCGCGACCAGCGCGGGGAACTCCTCTTCGACTGTGAAGAGCACCTCGCGCTTGTCGGCGAAGTGGCGGAAGAACGTGCGGGTCGTGAGGCCGGCGCGGGCAGTGATCTGCGGGACAGTCGTCTCCGCGAAGCCCTGTTCGACGAACAACTCAAGGGCCGCGCGCTCCAACCGTTCGCGCGCGCCCGGCTTCCATCTACCCATCGCCCTATCGTAATTGACGACACGGCATGTCGTCAACGAGAATGTCATGACACGCCGTGTCGTCATTCTCGCGGTGCGGTGATCGGGGATGAAAGGAAGCCCTCGATGGATCACGAGCTCTGGCCACATGGCCACAAAGGGCAGGTGGTACGGCGGTCGGATCAGGATGTTGGCATGGAGCACGCATCGCCCAGGCGAGTGCGCAGGAGGAGACCACGAACCTATGGAAAAGATACTGGTGATCGGGGCGGCGGGCTTTGTCGGCCGGAACCTGATCGAGTACTTGCTTGCCGAAGGCTACGCGGTCCGCGGCTTGGTGCGGGATCCGGCTCGGCTGCAGCATCCCGCCGACGGCTGGGAGGTCGTGCAGGGGGACGTTGCCGACCTTTCATCGGTGCAGCAGGCCATGGACTCGGTCCAGGCGGTCTACATCGCGATCCACACGCTGTCGCCCCAGTCGGCAAGCGCAGCCGGTCAGCGCTTCATGTCCGTCGAGGTGAACGGATTACAGAACATCGTTACGGCCTGCCAGGCGCATGGCGTGCGGCGCTTGATCTACGTCACGTCCCTTGGGACCGCAGTCGATGCATCGAGCGAATGGCTGCGCGAGCGTGGGAAAGCGGAACAGTTCCTGCTCGATAGCGGTCTCGACGTGACGGTCATTCGGCCGGGCATGATCGTTGGCGCGGGTGGACGTGGCTTCGACACGATGGCGAGCCAGTCTGCCAGGCTGGTCGCCGTTTTCCTCGGCGGCCAGCAGAAGATGCGCACCATCGCCATCGATGACCTGGTCTCCTGCCTCGTCAGCGTGCTCAACGATCCACGTGCGTTTCGGCAACGTTACGACGTGGGAAATGACGACGTACTGACCAACAGCCAGATGATCGATGTTGGGGCGGAGATCCTTGGTCGACGTCGCCCCATCAAACTCCAGATCCCGCCGGCGCTCTTGGGCGCGCTCGCTCCAGTGATCGAACGGGCAAGCAAGATGCCGAAGGGGTCGTTCCGAGGCCTTGTGGACAGCCTCGACGCCGATATGAGCGGCGATCCCACGCCCATCCGGGCACTCCTGCCGCGGCAACTGTTGACCTATCGCCAGGCTGCGGAACGCGCGATGGGCATCACCTAAGGAATGGAGCGATGCGGGCCGTTGTCCCAGGCGCCACGCGCTCCGGCGCCACGCGCTCCGGCGCTGACGTCCCACGTCTCGTCTCAGGTTTTCCGAAGCGCGTCATGCACCACGCGGGGGTGGCTTGATTGCCGGGCGCCCGGACACCTCACCCAACCCCACATCTGGGGGAGGGTGAGGGCCGTCGTTCCCTTGGCTTGACCCCCGACTAAATATTCATGCCGCCGGAAACCTCGATGCGTTGGGCGTTGACCCAGCGATTGTCGTCGGAGAGCAGGGCCGCGATCATCGGGCCGATGTCGTCCGGTTCGCCCGCGCGGCCGAGCGCCGTCATCTTCCCCACACCCTGGTTCATCTCCGCGTTGTCGCGCACCATGCCGCCGCCGAAATCGGTCGCGATCGCGCCGGGCGCGACGGTGTTGACGGCGATCCCGCGCTCGCCGAGTTCCTTCGCGAGGTAGCGCGTCAGCACTTCAACCGCGCCCTTCATCGACGCGTACGCGGACGATCCCGGCAGCGCGAACCGGGCGAGACCGGAGGAGATGTTCACGATCCGCCCGCCGTCGTTGATGAGCGGCAGGAGCTTCTGCGTCAGGAAGAAGACCCCCTTGAAATGTACGGCGTAGAGCGCGTCCAGCTCGGCTTCGGTGGTTTGATCGAACGGCTTGTAGAGCGCCATGCCCGCGTTGTTGACCAGGTAGTCGACGCGTTCGGCGCCCAAGCCGGTCAGCGCATTCCGCACCTGTTCGACGAAGGGATCGAACCCGCCGACGGTGCTGGTGTCGAGCGGGAGTGCGACCGCCCGGCGCCCGGCCTCACCGACGAGCCTGACTACCGCATCGGCGTCCTCCGCGTTCGTGCGGTAGGTAAAGATCGAATCGACGCCACGCTGGGCGAGATTGAGCACGGTGTTGCGTCCGAGTCCACGGCTTCCTCCCGTGACGATCGCGATCCTGGCTGGAGATTCGTGGCTGGTTCCGGTTGACATGCGTTTACTCCTTGCAGATACGTAAGCCTGATAACACAATACTTCCATCAGGGGTCGGTTTGAATACCGAAAGCCGCCTGTTCCTTGCCTATTCCTGCACAAACATCGTTGGATTCGAAACAGAGGGGAGCCCGTGTCGATGCTGGATAACCTGGTCGCGGCGGTGACGCGGTACACCGATCGGCAATCCGGAGAAAGCCCGTTCGCCACGGCGATCGATGGCCTCACGATCCTGCGCTCGAATCGGGAGCGGGCGCCCGCCCACCTGATCTTCAAGCCCGCGCTGTGCCTGGTCCTGCAAGGGGCGAAGTGGGCGATCTTTGGAAACAGGCGGTACGACTACCGGGCGGGGCAGGCGCTCGTGGTGAGCGTTGAGCTGCCGGCGCTTGGGCGGGTTGCCGAAGCGAGCCC
>JBGTNF010000389.1:0-4693 GCA_041743205.1 Thermomicrobiales bacterium
GCACGGGTACGTCGTCATCGACAAGCCCGCGGGCTGGACCAGCCACGACGTCGTGGCGCGTGTTCGCCGCCTGGTTGGCGAGCGCCGGGTCGGCCACGCCGGCACCCTTGATCCGGCGGCGGTGGGAGTGTTGCCGATCGCAGTCGGCCTCGCGACACGCACCGTCGAATACCTGGCCGACTCCTCGAAAGCGTACCGTGCCTGGATTCATTTCGGGATTTCCACCGATAGCGCTGACCAGGATGGCGAGGTCATCGCGACGTGCGATTCTTCACATCTCACGCTGCCCTTGGTTAGCGACGCGCTGGCTGCATTCCGGGGTCCGATCTCGCAGATCCCGCCGATGCACTCGGCGATCAAGGTTGATGGACAGCGTCTCTACGATCTGGCACGGGCCGGGGTGACGATCGACGTCGAGCCGCGACTCGTGACGATTCACGAACTCCGGGTGGTCGACTGGTCGCCGCCAGTGCTCTGCGTCGATGTCGAGTGCTCCAAAGGAACGTATATCCGTTCACTGGCCCGCGATCTCGGCGAGGCGGTGGGCGGCGGCGCCCACCTGTCGCGGCTCGTCCGAACGCGATCGGGACCGTTCAACTTGGACGACGCCGTGACGCTGGACGATCTCGAGCGACAGCTGGTGGGTTCGAGTTGGGACCAGATCGCCTACCACCCGGATTGGGTCCTTCGGCCGCTGACGGCGATGGTTCTCGGGACCCAGGAGATCATCGACTGGGGACACGGCAAAGCCCTGACCATACCCTTGGTCGAAACCGACACGTCAGCGATTCGCGCGTATGATGCACAAGGCAGGTGGCTGGGAATCGGGGAATGGGACCTTTCCACCAAAACGGTGAAGCCTGTGAAGGTCATTCCAACGGAGCCGGCAACCACGTGACGCACCTTTCCTCCTGGTCGCTCCCAGGAACATCGAACGCCCGTCATGTCGTGACCATCGGCACGTTCGATGGTGTTCACCTCGGACATCAGTACCTGCTCGGTCAGGCGTTCGCCCGCGCCAATGACCTTGATGCGCCATTCCTGGTAGTGACGTTCGAGCCGAATCCGGCCGAGGTAATCCGGCCGGACCGGTTCCGGGGCCGGTTGAACACCCCCGAACAGAAGGTGTCGCGGCTGCGAGCCTTCGGCGCAGGGGACGTCATCGTCGTGCCGTTCACTGAAGCCCTCATGCACGAAGCTCCGGAAACGTTCCTGGCGGCCCTGGTCGCCGGTACGCACCCGCTGGAAGTTTGGGTGGGCGAAGAGTTTGCCCTCGGATACAACCGGAGCGGCGATATTGCCCGGCTGACGGACATCGGCGCCGATCTTGGGTTTGCCTTGAAGGCCGTGGCAAGACGCGAGGCCGGCGGGCAGATCGTCAGCAGCAGCCGCATCCGCCAACATATCCTCGATGCCTCCCTTGAAAACGCCGAGCTCCTGCTGGGCTATCCCTACCGCGTCTCCGGCGAAATCGTCCACGGCGCCCAGATCGGCCGCACGATCGGCTTCCCAACCGCCAACGTCGTGCCGCCGGCGCAACTCGTACCTGTCCCGGACGGCATCTACGCGACATTGGCCATGATCGACGGCGACGATCGCCTACGGGACGCGATGACCTACATCGGCACCCGCCCGGCGTTGAACACCGGCGACCGGGCGATCGAAACGAATATCCTGGATTTCGACGGCGATCTCTATGGACAGACGCTGCACTGCGATTTCCTGACGCGGTTGCGTCCGGATGCAACCTTCGAGTCGGTGGATGCGCTCGTAGCGCAGCTCGGACTGGATGAGGCAGCCGCGCGGCAAACGCTGGCCAGGTACCATTCGCAGTCCAATCGGGTAGGCAACGCGAACCGGTGAACGTGGACCGGGACCAGGTTCCGTGGTAATCTTATCCAGTGTCGTTGCTGGCACATCGTCGGTCTTTCCGCGCCGACGTTTTTGTGTGTCCAGCGCGCAACGCCCGCAGTTCAGGAGGCGAGCTATTTCCAGACCAGTACAAACTCGTGTGAACGAACGGATTCGTATCCGCGAGGTGAGACTCATAGATGATGAAGGCGCCCAAATCGGCATCATTCAGACCCGGGATGCGCTTGAAATGGCAAGGGAGAAGGGGTTGGACCTCGTCGAGGTAGCGCCCAATGCATCCCCCCCGGTTTGTCGATTGATGGATTACGGAAAATTCCGCTACGAGCAAAGCCGCAAGGAACGGGATTCACGCCGAAATCAGCATGTCACCAAGCTCAAGGAAGTTCGCGTCGAGCCCAAGATCGGCAAGGCCGATCTCGAAACCAAGGGTCGGCAAGCGGCGCGGTTTCTGGATGGCGGCGATAAGGTGAAATTGACGGTCCTGTTTCGAGGCCGATCCATCACGCACCCGGAACTTGGCCGAGACCTGCTCGATCAGCTTGCCATCCTGCTCCAGGAGCACGGCACGATCGAACAGACGCCGCGGATGGAGGGGCGCACCATGACGATGTACATGGCGCCGTCGAAACAGCGTCCGGTCGGCATAGAACGAGAGGAACAGGGCGCCAATGGGCAACAAGGTGAAACTCAAGACGCATAAGGGTGCCAAGCGGCGATTCAAGATCACCGCCACTGGCAAGATCATGCATGCCAAGGGGATGAAAAGTCACCTTCGCCGCAAGAAGGCGCCGCGCGTGAAGCGTCAGTTCGACCGGATGCTGGTCATGAACGACGCGACCACCGGCCGCGTCAAGCGGCTGCTTCCGAACGGTTAGCAGAAAAATTCGTGCGAAACGGTGCAACGGGGCTGCCTTGCCAGCCCGGCCGTCAGCGATAAGGACAGGTTCACATGGCTCGTGTCAAACGTGGCGTAGCGGCGCATCGTCGCCATCGCAAGGTTCTCCTCCAGGTCAAGGGCCACCGCGGCACGCGGAATCGGCTCTACAAACGCGCCCATGAATCCATGATGCGTGCCCTCCAGTACGCGTATCGCGATCGGCGCAATCGGAAACGCGCGATGCGGCGACTCTGGATCCAGCGCATCAACGCCGCCAGCCGGTTGAACGGCCTCACCTACAGCCGCCTGATCCAGGGCTTGACGCTGGCCGGCGTGAAAGTGGATCGCAAGATCATGGCCGACCTGGCTGTGCGTGATGCGGAAGCGTTTACGGCGCTCGTGACCGTGGCGAGGCAGTCCCTGCCCGCGCAGCCATAGGTAGCTGGTTTACGCCCGCGTGTCGTTCGACGACCCTACCATCATCACCAGTGTCCACAATCCGGGTGTGAAACAGGCTCGCTCGCTGCTTCGCCGGAAAGGGCGGGCAGACGAGCGAGCTTTCCTTGTGGAAGGCTCCCGATCGGTTAGGGACATGGTGTCTGCGGGCGGAGAGCCGCAAATCCTCTACGTCCGTGACCAACCGGAAGATCGGGAGTTCGCCGAATCCCTGGCGGTGAATTGCCCGATCCGGTATGTCAGCCCGGTCGTTTTTGCCGGTCTCTCGGACGTGCCGCACCCGCAAGGCGTTGTCGCCGTGGTTCCCATGGCCGCGGTGTCGTCGGAACCGGTATACGATGTCTGGTCGAACGATTTGATCCTGGTGGCGGACGGCGTCCGCGATCCCGGGAACCTGGGGACGCTCTTGCGCTCGGCGGCGGGAGCCGGCGTGACGGAAGTCCTGGTCTCCCCAAACTCTGTCGATCCGTTCAATCCCAAATGCGTGCGTGCGGCCATGGGCGCCCACTTCCTGGTGAGCCTGCGCCAAATGGCGTGGTCAGCGTTGACCGAACGACTCTCGTCCGTGCCGCTCGTGGCCGTTGCGGACACCTTTGGCAGCGTTGAGTACGATGCCGCGCCCTGGACGCAATCGTGCGCGATCATCGTCGGCAGCGAAGCGTTTGGGCCGAATGAACTCCTTCGGAACATAGCCACGGCGTACGTACGGATTCCGCTGGGCAGGAACCTTGAAAGTCTGAACGCTGGCGTGGCAGGATCACATCTGGTTCTGGAGGCGGCGCGGCAGCGAAGGCTTGCGTCGCCGCCGCGAGAACCCGGTTTTCGGGACGCAGCGGTCGATTGAGGGATCGGGCGCCCGGCATCAGAAAACCGATTGGTCGTAACGATGTGGACGAGAGCAGCCCGTTCCGGGCATCGTTCACGAAGGGGGAATCCCAACGTGCGTAAGCAGGATCTCGTTCGCGAAGTGGCCGAAGCCACCAGCCAGAATGAAGCGGCCAGCACCAAGGCCGTCAATGCCGTGTTCACCGCCATTGAAAAGGCGCTGGCTGACGGCGACGAAGTGACCATCAGCGGGTTCGGTTCGTTCAAGGTCGTGGAGCGATCAGCCCGGCAGGGCCGCAATCCCCAGACTGGCGACCCGATTACCATCGACGCGCGCAAGAGCCCGGTTTTCCGACCCGGCACCCAGCTCAAACGAGCCGTCGAATAGACATTGCCCAACCAGGCGGGTACAGGAAAGGCGGTCCCGGTTGGGACCGCCTTTCCTGTACCCGCCATACGGACGGCTGCCGTTTCGAGCCTTTCGGGACGTTGCCGAGACTATGCGATCGTTGACGCAGTGTGATACGAACTTCGGGTAGACCGTGATGAGATACTGGAGGGATTCAGGAGGTCCCGCCATGCCCCGCTTTGCCACCGTCACCTCGCACCTGTCCGTGGAGGACCTTGCGGTTCGCTACCGCCGGGCCCGCAATCCCGTTGAAC
>JBGTNF010000390.1:0-7857 GCA_041743205.1 Thermomicrobiales bacterium
CAGTTGCCAGGTTTACAGGGTCGGTCATGCATTTTTCCTTCGGTCGGACTTCGCTTTTCGTGCCAATCAGCTTCGCTGGTAGGGGAGGACCTTGTGTCCTCCCGCGTCAAGGATCGTTACGTTTGCGCGGGAGAACACAAGGTCGGCCCCGCTGGATATCCCCTACAGGCCAACGTGGCGGGTTTGCGCGGATGCGTCACCCGCCGCGGTAAAACCCCTCGACCACCGGCGCAAGGGCCGCGATCGTCTCTGGAGTGCTCGGCTCCACCCTCACCATGACGTGATGGAATCCCAGGGCCTCGAGTTCCCGCAGGCTACTGACCGCCTCATCGACCCCGCCGGAACTGACGTCACCGATCGTCAACCCCGCTGTGCGGACCACCGTTGCCGGGTCCCGCCCAATCTCATTGCAGGCCGCATCGACCTTCGCCATCTTTGCTTTCAGGTCATCGACGCTGCCGCCCCCGGTGTTCCAGGCATCGGCGTATCGTGCCAGGGACTTCACCATCCGGTCCCCGGTCGAGCCAATGAGGATCGGCGTGGTGTGGCCATTCTTCGCCCGTGGCCGGTTGACCGCCTTGGTCGCCTGGGAGTACTTGCCCTGGACATCGGCCTCGCCGTGCCGGATCAACCCGTGAATGATCTCGATCGCTTCCTCGAACTGGGAGACCCGAGGCTCGAAGCGGATCCCGAACTGGTCGTACTCCGGCTTGTTCCAGCCGGCGCCCAATCCAAGGATGAAGCGACCGCCACTGATGTCCTGGGTCATCTCCGTCATCTTGGCGATCACGCCGGGGTTGCGGTACGCCGTGCAGGCCACCATTGGTCCCAGGTACACATCCGGGACTGACGCGGCGATCGCCGCCATCAGCGTCCAGGCGTCCCACGCCCCGCACAGGTCATCTTCCTTGGTGAAGCTGAAATGGTCGTCGAACCAGAGCACCTCGAACCCGCTGGCGGTCGCCGCCTGGGCCATCGCCAGCATGTCGGCGTAGTACGGGGTAGCGGTGAACAGCATCCGCTCCGAGTTGGGGATATTGATGCCGAGGCTCGTTGGCCGGCGCATCTTCGGCCATAGGCCCGTGGCGACGCTGTCGCCTATGCTTGCGGTCTGCCCGGAATCCGTCAATCGAAATCTCCTCGACGCGGACCGTTCGACGAACGGCTCCAACGACACGAATGGGTCACTGCCGCTACGGATCAATTGCCATTGTTGAAGGTGTCGACCACCGGGGCGATCACCTCGAGACCTTGCGGCGTGCACGGGTCGAGCCCAATGATGATGTGCCTGAATCCAAGCTCTTCGAGTTCATGCAGGAACGCCAGTTGCATCGCGGCGTCACCGGTCAGGGCATCCGGCCGCGAACCGGTGTAGCCTTCGCCGGCCAGGCTGACGCCGATCGTGCGAACGACCGTCGAAGGGTCCCGGCCCGCAGTTTCGCAGGCGGCGTCGAGCTTGGCGATCTTCTCCGGCAAGCCCTGCGTACTCCCGTACCAGCAGGTGTTCCAGGCGTCTCCGTAACGCGCCAGCAAGCCGAGCATCCTGTCTCCGGAAGACCCGATCAGGATCGGTGTCGTGTGACCATTCTTCGCCCGTGGCCGGTTGACTGCCTGGTTCGCCTGATAGTACTCGCCTTGCAGATCGGCCTCACCGTGCCGGACCAGTCCGTGAATGATGGACAGGGCTTCCTCGAACTGGGAGACGCGCGGCTCGAAGCGGATCCCGAATTGGTCGTACTCGGGCTTGTGCCAGCCCGCGCCGAGTCCAAGGATGAAGCGGCCGCCACTGATGTCCTGGATCATTTCGGTCATCTTGGCGATCACGCCGGGGTTGCGGTACGCGGTGCACGCCACGAGTGGCCCGATCTGGACGTTCGGCACGCTGGCGGCGATCGCCGCCATCAGGGTCCAGGCATCCCACGATCCCCGGAGATCGGTCTCCGACGTGAAGCTGAAGTGATCGGCGAACCACAGTCCTTCGATGCCGATCCGTTCCGCATATTGGGAGATCTCGAGAATATCGGCAAAATGCGGCGTATCTGGAAACGTCGCCCGTTGCGAAACCGGAACCATCAGGCCCAGGCTCGTGGCCCGGCGGGTAGCGGGCCACAAGCCGGTGGCTTGCACGCCCGGTCCACCCATTGAGTTGTGTGTATCCGTCAACAGGAGCCCCTTCTGTACGTAGGCCCGGCGTGGCGAGCACATCGACGACTGTCCCTATCACGCTACCGCAAAGCGGTCGCACTGGGTAGGCCCACTTCGACAGCCGGGCTAGCCGTGGAGCGTGGCAGGTAGTGGCGAAGCATGTCCGTCACTCTGAGCGTAAGCGAAGAGTCGGCCCCGTTGGATACACTCAGTAGCGTGTCCACCCTATCCCGACACCTCCCAAACCGTCATTCCGAGGAACGAGGAACCCCCCGGCGAAGCCGGTATGTGCCTGGCAGACCCACAATACCGCCTCCGGCGGGGGATCCTTCGCAAGCTCAGGATGACGATCGTGGGAGTGTTGGCAACCCGCCACGATACGCCTGCCAGACTAACCAGTATCACAGGCTTGATGTGACGGTACTCGGCGTATTCTCTGTTACTCCAGGCTCATGGTGCGCAACCTCAGGGTCGACAGCACGACGCAGACGACGCAGATCACGACCGTGGTGATGATCACGGTCGACTGCGCCGAGAGCTGAGGCACCTCGACCCGCCGATCGTCCACCATCCGGACGAAAAGGGACTGGGTGAAGTGGCGAATGCTGATCGCCCGGATGCCGGGCAGGAACCGCGTCAAGGCGGTCTCCCAGACGAAGACGTAGAAGACCCCCACCAGCAGGGCCCGCTGCATGACCATACTCAGCAGCATGAAGAGCGACCCGAACCCAATGATCGCGACGAGGCTCGAGGCAAGCGCGGGCCAGAGCAGGTCACGCATCCCGTCGATATCGGTGAAGGCCGTGATCCCCCACGTCACCACGATGCCGAGCCAGACGATCGGGATCATGACCAGGACAACCGCGAGGAGCTTCTCGAACACGATCCGGAATCGGCCGATCGGCTTGAGCGTCAGGTACTGCAGGGTGCGGTCCTCGATCTCGTCTCCAAGAGCCGCGGTGGCCAGCACGAGCGTGGCCAACGGCAACAACGTGGCTGCGATCAGGTCCTGGTAGAGCACGTTGGCAAAGACGTCCCGGAGATCGCGAAGCGACGACTCGCCAGGTACGGCCTGGACGATGATGGCCAGGATCGACGCCAGCAGCGAAATGCCGAGGACCACGTAAATCGCGCGGGAGCGGAGGAACTGGCGGATGGTCAGTCTGGTTATGGTGAACGACATCGTGCCTATTTCTCCACGAGGTAGGAAAAGACCGAGCTGAGCGATTCATCCGTCGGTTGAACCTCGAAGAGCCGGACCTGGAGTTGCTGGGCAGCCTTGGGAACGAGCCGGTAGAACGCGCGGACATCGCCGGTCGAGGCGATCACCCGGCCTTGTGCGTCGATCCGCACGGCGTGGACCTCGGGTTGGCCGATCAGGGCCGAGGCCAGTCTCCGGGGATCAGATGCCCGGATCCGGACTTCGTGGTCGTGGGCGTCGATCTTTTCGCGGATCGCGCGAAAGTCGCCGGCCGCCGCCAGTTTGCCGTTGACGATGACCAGGATGTTCTCGGCGAACCGCTCGACTTCGACGAGCACGTGCGAGGAGACGACGACTGTCTTGCCGGACGCTCCGAGCTCGCGTATCAACCGGATCAGCTGGGCACGCTGGACGGGATCGGTGCCATTCAACGGCTCGTCCATCAGGATCACATCCGGATCGTGAACCAGTGCCCCGGCCACCTTGATCCGCTGCCGCATTCCCTTGGAGTACCCCCCAACCTTGCGTTCCGCCGCCGGCTCCATGTCCACCAGGTCGATCGCGCGCTGGACGGCCCGGTCGCGATCCTTCAGCCCTTGCAGCGTGGCGTTCAGGCGAACGAACTCGCGGCCGGTCAGGAACGGGTAGATCACCTCGTGTTCCGAAACCAGGCCCATGTTGCGGTAGGTCGCGGGATTGCCGCGCGGCGAGTGCCCGTCGATCGTGACCCGGCCGGACGACGGCGCCTGGAGCCCGGCGATCATCTTGAGTGCGGTCGACTTGCCGGCGCCGTTGGGGCCGAGCAAGCCGGTGACGCCCGGCCCGATCCCGAACGAGACATCGGAGACGGCGACGATGTCGCCGTACCATTTGGAGACCTTCTGGAGCTCGATCGTCGCTGTGGCGGACGCCGCGCCCATGCCGGGTATCGCGACGTCCTGCTGAGCGTCGTCGACGTTGTTCGTCATATCGTCACTGCGGTCGCGCTTCTTCCGGAACATCACCACGCCCTCTGCGATCTGACAGCACTCGTCGCTTCCTGCCTGCGAGGCACCGCGCCAGCCCCAGACCGTTTGTCATTCCGAGGAACGAGGAATCTTGATCCTGCCCACGCACGAGCACGAAGATTCCTCGTTCCTCGGAATGACAAATGGGCCCTCCGAGTTCCGGCGCCAGCCATCGCGCTACGACTCGTCGCGCGGGCTGTATCGCCAGCGCATGATGAGGATGCTGGCCACGACCAGGGACAGCACGAACCCGAGGTAGACCGGCAACGACAGGTTGGCCTGCTGGACCGCTCCCCAGTCATCGGCGTCGTGGAAGAGATGATCGGAAATCGCCACGAACGTATCCTGGATGCTGAACAGGATCAGGTACCGGCTCCAGTCGTAATCCACCAGCAACTCCAGCCCCACATTGGCCATGCCGGTCACGATTACGAAGCCGATGATGATGACCGTGACGGCCACGCCCTTGCGGTCGGTCAGCGACGAGATCATGAGGCCGCCGGCGCCGAGGACGAGGGCGATCAGCGCGCCAACGAAGATCACGCGCCACAGATCGCCGACGTTGTCCCGCATCGCCTGCCACGGCGAGTCATCAACGAGCTGGCGCCCGAACCAGAGGATGATCGACGGGACCATCGAGAGCGTCATCGTCAGCAGCGTCATCGCCACGACCTTGGCCAGCACGTAGTCGAAGCGGGCGATGGCGCGCGAGAAGTAGAGCGGCAAGGTGCGCTCCCGCCGGTCCACGCAGACCATTTCTGGCGCAGCGGTGGCCACGAAGATGCCGACGATCAGGAAGATGGCGGCCAGGTAGTCGGTGTAGCTGGCGAAGCCGGCGTCCGGCACCAGCGCGCTGACGCCGATCATGATCACCAGCGGCACCACGGCGCCGGTGTACAAGAGGAAGGGCAGGATCTTGGCGGTCCAGCTCTTGCGAATGCCAAGCGCGCGTTTCATGGAGTAACCGACCAGCGACCGGAAGGCCTGCTTGCGTCCGAGCCGCTCGCCGGTGTAGTGCGCGTAGCCACGGTCGAAAACCTCGCCGTAGCGGCCCGCGGGAGGGGTGCTGTTGGGGCTATCGGCTGACATCGTTCGCCTCTCGGGCCGCCCCGACATTGCCGAGGTAGATATCTTCGAGCGTACGCGACCGCGAGCGCAGGGACCGCAGGGGAACGTCCTGGAACACGGCCAGGTCACGGATCAGGTCGTAGATCCGGTCGTCATCATCCTCGACGATCATTTCGTCGCGTCCCAGCTCGATATCGTTGGTCCGCACCTCGACGCCCTGGCCCCGCAGCTCGTTGGCGAAGGCCGCGGCGTCGCCGTCGATGCGGACTATGACCTGGCCGCGCACCGTTTCCATTTGGCGCAACGACTGGGCGGTGACGAGCTTGCCTTCATCGAGGATCACGACGTAATCGCACACGCGCTCGATGTCCTCGAGGATGTGCGATGAGAAGACGACGGCGATCCCGAGGTTGCGGTAGATGCGCTCGACGAGTTCGAGCATGTCGTCGCGGCCCTGCGGGTCCATCCCCGCCGTGGGCTCGTCGAGCAACACCAGATCGGGATCGTGAACGATCGACTGAGCGAGCTTGACGCGTTGCCGCATGCCGGTCGAGAAGCCCTTGATCAGCCGGTACCGCTCTTCCGAGAGACCTACCTGGTAAAGCACGTCCGCTGCCCGTTGGCGTGCCTGGCGGGCGGGCAGCCCGCTCATCTCCGCCATGTGACCGACGAAATCGGCGGCGGTGGTCGACATCGGCAGGGCGTCGGCTTCCGGCATGTAGCCAACGTGTTCGCGCACGCTGGTGCCCTGGGTCTGGGTGTCGAAGCCCACGACGGAGGCCGAGCCGCTATCCGGTTTCGAGAGGCCCAGCAGGGTGCGGATCAGCGTCGTCTTCCCGGCGCCGTTGGCCCCGAGCAAGCCCACCGAGGCGTGCGGAATCGAGAGCGTGACGTTATCAAGGGCGACGAAACGCTTGAAGCGTTTGGTGACGCCGCGAACCTCGATCACGGGTTTGGCCGTCGAGGGCGCCATTGTCGGGGTATCCGGCGCGGTGATCACCATGGGCGTGTGCGTCCTCGAGGTCCAGCAAGTCCCGCCAACCGTTCGCGGCCGACCGGGCGCATATCCATAGACGAGTGTACCAGTCGGCCAGCGGCGATTTTTGCAATGCGTGGGGGACGACGATCCTGCCCGCATGGGCAGGCGCGATCCTGCTCGATTTCGGGATAGGGTGAGCGCCCCTAGCGCCATACACTTGGAAGAACGCTACCGGTTCGATATGGATTCGCCACGGGCGCCCAACCTCGTTCCCGCCTAACCAGGAGTGACCAGCCATGTCCCAGCACCTCACCGCAGCCCAAGTCGGCAACACATTTGCAGATGCGGTCGAACGTGTCTCCTCCGGCGTCGTCGCCGTGCTGGGCCGCCAACGGCTGCCCGCCACCGGCACGGTCTGGCAGACGGACGATTCCGGCGCGGTGATCGTGACCGCGAGCCACGTCATCGAGCGCGAGGACCAGCTGTCGATCCGCCTGGCCGACGATACCGACGTGCCAGCCACGTTGCTGGGGCGCGACATGAGCCGTGATCTGGCAGTGTTGCGGGTCGAAACGACCGCCCTTGGCGCGGCGCCGATCGCCGCCGACGAAACACGCGTCGGTACGCTGGCGATGGCCGTGGGCCGGCCCTTCGTTACCAGCGCCCAGGCCTCGTTCGGATCCGTCGTATTCGTCGGCTCGCTGCGGTTCCGTCACTACCCGAGCGACCAACTGATCCACGCCGACCCCACCCTCTACCCCGGATTTTCGGGCGGACCGCTGATCAACGCGGCCGGCGAGGTGATGGGCATCAACACGTCCGGTTCGCGCCAATCCGGCAGCATCACCATTCCCTCGCCGCAGGTGAGCCGCATCGTCCGTGACATCGTCGACATTGGGTACGTGCGCACCGCCTGGGTCGGGATCACGGTCCAGCAGGTGGATTTGCCGGAGCAGATCCGGGCATCGGCGCCCGACCAGGAAACCGGCGTCAAGGTCGTGGGCGTTGAAGAAGGCACACCCGCGGCAGTGGCCGGTCTGTACGTCGATGATATTCTGGTTTCAGTGAACGGTCAGCCGCTGGAAGATGTCACCGATCTCCAACACCTGCTCTGCGACGAACTGATCGGCGAAGCCATTTCCTTCGTAGCCTGGCGAAACGGCGCCCGTCACGAGGTGCCCGTCACCCCCGTCGCCAGACCGGAACAACCCTGCGGCTGAAACGGCCTGTCATCCAAGACGGAGAATGACCGATGCCTTCCACTTCGCCCATTGCCCGGCCAACCCCGATCACGACGTTGAACGAGCGCGGCGAATCAATCTTTCCCAGCCGGCGCGGCCTGGCCAACATCCCTGCCCCTCGCACACCCGTGCGGCGGCTCGTGATCGGCATCGTGGCCGCCTACCCGTCGATGCGGGCCGGGCTGGGCGCGCTCGTCCAGAGCGACATCAGCCTGA
>JBGTNF010000391.1:0-13904 GCA_041743205.1 Thermomicrobiales bacterium
GCCAACTCGGCTTCCGCCTCGGCCGCGAGCCGGCGACGACTGGCCGGGTCGGCGGCGCCACTGGTCAACGCGACATCGCGCAGCTCGCCAAGCAGCGAGAAAGCGATCAGCACATAATGGTCGACTCCCCGGAACAGCTCACGGCTGCGCGCCCATACGCGCCGTGCTTGCTCCGGCCGCCCCAACGCTGCGTAGGCAATCCCCAATCCGTGATTGGCGAAAGCGGCAGCGATGAACACCGCACCGCTGGTGGTTGGCCCATCGGTGAGCACGGCGACGAGGCGCTCACCGACTGCGGCCGCCTCCCGTGGCTGCCCGGCCGCCGCGCGGTGCCAGAGGTGAAGACACCGCCGAATATCGAGTCCCGCGGCATGGAGCCGTTTGACGACGAGATCATCCCCGGTGAAATCGGCCGCGGTGGCCACCGAGATCGTGTTGGGAAACCACGATCGGATCGTCGCCGAAATCCGCGCCGTATCAGGCGGCGTCTTCTCAAGGGTTTCGATCGCTTCCAGCATTTCCGTCGAGCCGGACTGGAACTGATCCAGGTAGCACAAGTGATGTCCGCGCAGCCACTGGGCTTCAGCCATGAGCACGGTATCCCCAAGCCGGCGCGCGAGACGCTCGACTTCGTCAACCGCAACGATACTGGCGTGCGGGTCCGAGAAGCGGACAAGGTGCGCCACGCGGAACACGAGGTGACAGTACGTCGTCTCGTAGCCCTCCATATCCGCAATGCGGGTTGCTGCCGCGCGCAGCCGCTCCGCCGCCGTGAGCCAGGCGTAGGCGGCCTGTGCCCGTTCACCAGCCCGCACCAGCCATTGCCAGGCGCGAGGATCGCCGGCCTGCTGGAAGTGGACAGCCACGGCTTCAGGATCGGCGCCGGTGTCCATCGCGAGCGCCTCCCCTACCCGGCCGTGCCACAGGCGCCGACGGGGTGGGAGAATCCCCTCGTACAGCGCTTCGCGAGTCAGCGCGTGGACGAATCGAACGCGTGTTCCTTCGCGCTCCGCCTCCATCAGGTGCACCCCGACCGCCCGCTCGACGATGGAGAGGAGCGCGTCCGGATCGAGTTCCGTCAACATTGCCCAAAGCTCCAGCGAAACGTCCTGACCAATGACGGCCGCGATCTCCAGAGGCTGGCGCGTGTCCTCTCCAAGACGGGCAAGGCGGCTATCGATGACCTGCCGGAGCAATGTGGGAACGACCACCCGGGCGAGATCCCCGAGCGACGATCGGTCGTCACCGGGCCGGAGCAACCCATCCTCTTCGAGGGCCCGCAACAGCTCGACGGCAAAGAACGGGTTGCCATCGGCATGGCGATCGAGGTACGCAACCAGGCGCCCCGCGTCTATTACGGGAAGGTGATAGCGTCTACCGATGAGCGCCTGGAAGGCTTCCGTCCCGAGTCGTCGCAAATGAAGGCGCCGTCCATCGGCTTCGCGGACCAGCGCCGGCAGGTGCTGGTAGAGGGGATGGTGCCGCGCCAGTTCGTCGGGCCGGTAGGTTGCGACAAGCAGGATCGGCCAGTGACCGAGGTAAACACCGAGGTAGCGGAGGAGATCGAGACTGGCGGGATCAGCCCAATGGAGATCTTCCAGGACGATCAACACCGGCCCATTGCTGGCGAGTTCGGCGAAGAACCGCCGGACATCGGCGAACAGCGCCGCCTGGCTGGTGACGCGAGTGAGCCGGCCCTCCGCGAATGAGGCTGGCGGCGCCGGGAGTGACGGAGCTATCGCGTAACTTTCGAAGAGTTCAAGCCAGGGCCCATAAGGCGGCGCGTTCGTTCGCTCATAACAGTGACCGGACAGGATCCGGACGCCGCGCGATGTGGCTTCCTGCATTAGGTCGCGGGCGAGCGTCGTCTTGCCAATCCCGGCTTCCCCGTCGACGACGACCAACCGGCCACGTCCGGCGGTAACGGCGGCGAGTTCCTCCCGGAGACAGGCCTGTTCCTGGAGCCGGCCCACGAGGATGGATGAGGGGAACCGTGCCGTGCCCTGGAATAGTCCGGGGCCCTCATCCGCAGATGGAATGTTGCCGTCCATGTTCCCTCCGACAGTTCGGAACGACGACGTTCTGGTTTGGCCCCAATGCCGTTGGCGCAGCGCGGCGTCCGTGAATGGCCGCTTGATCCAGATTTACACGTTTCGGCACACCTCTCGCATACATCCGATGTTGCCTATTGTCAAGTTCTTCCCACGCCGTACGAGGATGCCGTCAGCCTGGTGGGACGCCTGCAGCGAGTCAGGATGGATAGCGTTCGGTAACCGGTTAGAATTTACTAACCGCACGGAGTATGCTGTGTTATCAATTGGTCGAGGTGCGCCGAATGGGAGGTCTCATGGCAGATGAACAGCGGTTCGAACCGGCGCCGTTCCAGGTCGTGTCAGCGCCGCGGCAATTCAAGGCGTTCACCGATCCGATCCGGAACCGCCTCCTGCACATCCTCGCCGTCCGGGAGGCCACCAACCAGCAGCTCGCCGCGCTGATCGATGAGCCGCAGGCCAAGGTCCTGCACCACGTGCGCTTCCTGCTCGATGTCGGCCTGATCGCGCTGGTCGAACAGCGCGTCCGCGGCGGCAACGTCGAGAAGTTCTACCGCGCCACGGCCAGGGTCTACGGTTTCCGGCCCGATCCCGCCGATGTCGACACGATCTCGGGACCGGTGTCGGGCGCAGTCTTCGAATCGGTCACGCAGGAACTCGTCGCTAGCCTCCGGCTCTGGCCCAACCAGCCGCTCTATTGGGAAACGCGGCGCGGTCGGCTGACCCCCGAACGCGTGAAGGAATTCGACGAGCGGTTGCTGGCCCTAATCGCCGAGTTCTGGGGCGAGGTGGCCGATCCGGCCACCGGCGATCCGGACGGCGAGCTGTTCGCGCTGGCGACGACCATGTACCGGTTTCCCGGCAACGGCTGATGGCGAGATCACGAACACCGCTTTTCGCCCTGCTGGCGGCCAACACGCTCTCGTTCATGGCCGAAGCGATCGCGATGGTCGCCATCCCGTGGTTCGTGCTCGATCTCACCGGCAGCTACGCCCGGATGGGCATCGTCGGCTTCTTCACCGTGCTGCCGCGCGTGATCGCCACCTTCCTCGGCGGCCAGGTGGTCGACCGGTTCGGGTTCCGGACGTCGAGCGTCGCCTCCGACCTGCTGAGCGGCCTGTCGGTGTGCGGCATCCCCATCCTCTACGCCACCGGGAACCTGACCTTCACCTGACTGGTCGCGCTGGTCATTGTGGGGGCGTTCTTCGACGGCCCTGGCGCCACCGCCAAGGACGCGATGGTTCCCGAACTCGCCGCCGCCGCCCGAGTCGAGCTCGACCGCGTCAACGCCTTCTTCCAGGGCGCGCGGCGGTTGTCGCTGCTGATCGGGCCGGTGGCCGCCGGATTTCTGATCGGCCTGGCCGGAACCGGAAATGTGCTGTGGGTGAACGCCGCCGTGTTCGGGCTCTCCGCGCTGGTCACGCTCGCCCTCGTTCCGCCGGTCGCCTTTCCGGCGGCGGAGCACGAGCCCGGATCGTTCTGGGCGAACACCATGTTCGGGTTCCGGTTCCTTCGCCAGAATCGATTGATGCTCTGGCTGGCCGGCTTGGTCGGCATCATGAACTTTCTCGACGCCCCGCTGACGACTGTGCAGTTGCCGGCTTTGGTCCGGGAGAATTATGGCTCGGCGGAGCAGCTCGGCATCCTGCTGGGGGCCAATGGCGGTGGCGCCGTCGTCAGCACCATCATCTTCAGCGCACTCGCCCCGCGCCTCTCGCGCCGGAAGGTGTTCATCGCCTGTTTCTTCGTGGTGGGCTTGGCCTTCCTCGCCATCGCCATGGCGCCGCCCTATCCGGTCGCGGTGACCACGATGGTGATCATGGGGCTCGCCGGGGGGCCGCTCAACCCGATCCTGATGTCGATCCGCCAGGAACAGGTTCCCCTCCCCTCCCGGGCCAGTGTCTTCGGCACAACCACGGCGATCGCCTTCGTCGCCATCCCGTTTGGCCAACTTGTTGGCGGGTACCTGAGCGCCTGGCTTGGCGTGCAAACGGTGATCGCGGCGGTGGCAATCATCTACCTCACCGTCGTCCTGTCGTTCTTCTTCAACCCGGTGCTGCGTGAGATGGATGCGCCGCCCACCGTATCCTGACGCGTTGCCAACACCTCACCCACCGTGCCCTGATACCTACCCCAACCGTCGTCCCGAGGAGGCTGACCATCGTATCGTGAGCCCTCCGCAACCGTCATTCCGAGGAACGAGGAATCTCCTGCCGAAGGCGGTACTGAGGTTCGGCAAGGCACATACCGACTTCGCCGGGGGGTCCCTCGCAAGCTCGGGATGACGGTCGATAGGGTGTTGACATGCGGCTACGATTCGCTGGACAGGCTCTTGAGCCTGCCAAGGGCAGCTCGGGATGACGGAAATGGTCGAACGTTGCTTTATGTCAGGTCGAAGTATGACCAGGCGCCCCGCTTGACCGGTCGCGCTACCCTGACCGGATAACAGTCAGAACGGCCGGACGAATCGACGCCGACGGCGAGAAGGGACACCCACATTATGGTGAGCTACGGAATCAAGACCTCCCCTCAACACACCACCTACGACGCGATGCTGAAGGTCTGGCAGGAGGCCGATGCAATTCCCGTCATCGAGCACGCCTGGCTCTTCGATCACTTCGCCCCGATCCAGGGCGATCTCGACGGCCCCTGCCTCGAAGGCTGGACCGTCCTCGCCGCCTTCGCCGCCGTCACCGAGCGGCTGCGGCTCGGGCTGATGGTTACCGGCAACACGTACCGCCACCCCGCTGTGCTCGCCAAGATCGCGGCCACGGTCGACGTCATCTCCAACGGCCGGCTCGATTTTGGGATCGGCGCCGGCTGGAACGTGTACGAGCACGAGAGCATGGGGCTTCCGCTTTACCAGCCGGGTGAGCGTATCCGCCGCCTCGGCGAGGCGTGCGAGATCGCCAAGGGTCTCTTCACCCAACCGACCTTCGATTTCGACGGCCGGTACTACCAGCTCAAGGACGCCCGCAGCGAACCGAAGCCGGTCCAGAAGCCCTGGCCGCCGTTCGTGATCGGCGGCAGCGGCGAGCAGCTGACGCTGCGCGTGGTCGCCAACCACGCCGACATCTGGAACTACGCAGGCGGCACGGTCGAGGAGTTCCGCCACAAGGTCAGCGTGCTGCACGGTCACTGCGCCGCCGTCGGCCGCGACCCGGGCGAGATCGCCCTCTCGTACCAGCACCGGATCGACCCCGACGATTTGCCGGCCTCGATCCCCGTGCTCCAGGGCTTCATCGCCGCCGGGGCTACGCACATCGTGCTCAACATTGCGGCCCCCTACCCCGAAGGCATCGTGGCGCGCCTCGCGGGCGAACTCATCCCTCGCCTCGACTCCTGAGCGTCGCCATTCCTCCTTGAAGTGATCCAGCCGCCGCCCCGTTCCACGTAGTACCGGGGCGAGGCGTCCGAAAACGCCACGGCCAGATTGTGCCGGTAGCACTGCCGACCTCAGTCGTCGCGTGCGCGACGTTCGCCCCCGGTTCTGGACGTTCGCCGACTGACCCCCGGGCCACGCCGCCACCGCGGTGCGACTTCCGGCGGCTGGTATCCTGCACAGGTCACCGGCCATCATTCGCCGGCTTTCGGGACGGCGAGCGGGGCCTCCGCGTTGTACCCGACGGCAATCGTCCCGAGATGGGCGCAGCCGATCGGCGCGACTCGGGGAGCGACCGCCTTCCCGAGCCAACCCGGCGAGTTCACTGGAGATGACCACGCATGACGAGCGACTACGGATTCGGAACACGCAGCATTCACGCTGGCGAGGAGCCGGATCCGTCGACAGGCGCCCACGGTGTGCCGATTTACCAGAACGCAACCTACGGGTTCGATTCGTTCGAGAGCCTCGAAGCGTGGCGCAACGGCGCTCCCCATTTTCTCTACTGCCGCGCCAGCAACCCCACGGTACAGAGTCTGGAACGCAAGCTCGCCAACCTCGAAGGGGCCGAATGCGCCGTCGCCACCGCATCGGGCATGGCAGCGATCAGCGCCACCCTCCTCCACCTGCTGGCGGGCGGCGGCCACCTCGTCTCCGCGGACGATCTGTACGGCGAATCGAAGGAGTTCTTCCTGGAGGACCTGCCCCGTTTCGGGGCGACCGTCGACCTGGTCGATTTCACGGACCTGGCGGCGGTCGAGGCGGCGATCACGCCGGAGACCCGGGCGCTCTTTACCGAAGCGTTTTCCAACCCGATGTTGACCGTGGTCGATCTGATGCCGCTGGGCGAGCTGGCGAAGCGTCACGGCATTCCCCTGGTGGTCGACAACACCCTGCTCTCGCCGGCGCTCCTGCGGCCGCTCGAGCACGGGGCCGACATCGTCGTCCACAGCGCCACCAAATACCTCTCGGGACACGGCAACATGATCGGCGGCATCGTCTGCGGCGCCAGGGACACGGTTTCCGGGATCGCCGGCCTGCTTTCGCGCCTTGGGGGGCCGATGAGCCCCTTCAACGCCTGGCTCCTGCTGGCCGGGATCAAGACGCTGCCGCTGCGGATGGAGCGGCACAGCGCCAACGCGATGGCGCTCGCGGCCCTCATCGATACGCACCCCGTCGTGGAAACGGTCCACTATCCTGGCTTGCGCCATCATCCCAATCACGACGTGGCCCAGCGACTGGCCGGCGGGTGTTTCGGCGGCATGATATCGTTCGCCCTGCGCGGGCCGGAGCACCTGATCGGGCAGTTCCTCGATGCGCTGGACCTGCCCACGCTCGCGGTCAGCCTGGGCGAAACCTCCACCCTGATCTGGCCGGTCACGGGCGGCAACCTGATCCGGCTCTCGGTCGGGATCGAGGATATTGCCGACCTCGAGACCGATTTCGCCAGCGCCCTGAACGCGATTCGTGAGCCCGCGCCAACGGCGTCCTCCAACGGCGTGTCCGATGTGCGCCTGGACACCCGCTAGGGTTCTTTCACCGACCTGTCGCCGGCATCGCCGCCGTCGTCCACCAATCGGCCCGTGGTTCGATGCTCCGCAGCGAGACGGTCGGCCATCGAAACGGCGGCCCGGCGCGTCAACCCGTCGCGGACGACCATGACTGCCGATGGATTTGGCTCTCCCTGGGCCACGCCGATCGCGAGGGCGCCGTCGGCGTCGATCGTCTCGAACACGAACCAGTTGGCCAGCTCCACTGCAACCTCCCCCGAACGCCCGTCATTTTGCGTGAATCGCGATGCCACCCATTCTTCCACCAATCCGCGTTTCCTGCCGGGCGGGGGATTGACAGGCGAAGATTTTTTCGGTAGGAGCAGTAGGTGTCATCACCGTCGTCGCCCGCCGTTTCGACGAGAGGAGAAGCTGCGCATGGCCCGCAACAAGCAAGCCGGCAAGTCGAACGTCCCCGCCGGGACGCCCGCTGCCAACCAGCCGCCGCCAATGGAGGCGATGAAGGATTGGGTCCGCGCCCAGGGACCAGACTATCTGCTCGATCCGAACATCACCTCGGTCGGCATCGGCTACAAGGAAGTCGCTGGCAAGGTGACCGCCGACATCGCGATCCAGTTCACGGTCGGCTCCAAGGTGCGGCCCGAATCCCTGTCCGGGCTCGACACCGAAATGATTCCCCCGTCGGTCGAGATCGCGGGCGTTGCCGTCCCCACCGACGTCATCCAGCGCGACTACGTCCCCGAGTACCGGATCGTGCCCGAAGCCGTCGCCAACGACCGCAAGCTGCGGCTCGATCCCGTCCTCCCAGGCGCCAGCGTCGCCAACGCGAAGGAAACCGCCGGCACCATCGGCTGCATCGTCTTCGACGCCGTGGACGGCACGCCCTACGTCCTGAGCAACTGGCACGTGCTCCACGGCGCCCGGGGCGCGATCGGCGACGACGTGGTGCAGCCCGGGCCGTTCGATGACAACCGGACCGCGCGCAACCGCCTCGGTCGCCTGGCGCGCTCCCATGTTGGAGCGGCCGGCGACTGCGCCGTGGCGACGATCGAAGACCGCGCCTGGCAACCCGGCATCATCGAGCTCGGCGTTGCTGTGGAAGAGCTCGGCGAGCCGAATCTGGGCGACAGGGTCGTCAAGAGCGGGCGCACCACCGGCGTCACCCACGGCCGCGTCAACCGGATTCACACCGTGAGCATGATCGACTACGAGGATGGCACGGGCGAGAAGGTCGTGGGCGGGTTCGAGATCGCGGTCGATCCCGCTAATGAGCCCGGCGACGGGGAGTTGAGCAAACCGGGCGATTCCGGGTCGGTTTGGCTCTTCACCTCGCCCACCGGCGAGCCGACCACGGTGATGGCCGGGCTGCATTTCGCGGGCGAGGCCTCAGGCGAACCCCGCGAGCACGCACTCGCCTGCTACCCGAAGAGCGTCTTCGAGAAGCTCGGCATCACGCTGATCCAACCGGCGGTCGCCAGTCAGGCGGAGGCCGGCTACGACCGCGACTTCCTCGCGCCGCGGATCAATGTTCCACGGCTCCTTGCTGGCCTGAAGAAGGATGCGTTCACCCTCGATGGCTCCCAGACCATCCCCTACACCCACTTCTCGCTCGCCCTCCACACCGAGCGGACGTTCGCGATCTGGGTCGCCTGGAACATCGACGGTGGCGGATTGCTCCAACTGAGCCGCAAGGGCATCCCGTTCGAGCTCGACCCCCGGATTCCGGCCGAGTTCCAGTCCGGCGACGAACTCTACGCCAGCAACCGGCTCGACCGGGGCCACCTCGCCCGCCGGGCCGACCTGCTTTGGGGCGGCCTGGCGGAGGCGACCCAGGCCAACATCGATTCGTTCTTCTTCACCAATATCGCGCCCCAGCTCGACGCCTTCAACCAGGGGATGCGGGGCGGCCTGTGGGGCCGGCTCGAAGACGCCCTGTTCGAGGATGTCGATGTCGAGGACCTGAAGGTGAGCGTTTTCGCCGGCCCGATCTTCCGCGATGACGACCGCGTTTTCCGCAACGTGAAGCTGCCCCGGGAGTACTGGAAGGTGATCGCCTTCGTGGAGGCCGGCGCCCTGAAAGCGACTGCCTTCGTGCTCACCCAGAATCTCGATCAGCTCGAAGCGCTGGACCTCGGCGAGTTCCGGGTGTACCAGGTGGCGCTGACCGAGATCGAGGCCCGCTGCGAGATCCGGTTCCCGTCGACCCTGAAGGACGCCGACACGTACGCCGCGCGCCAGCCCGCCCGGCCGGAAGCGCTCGCCGAACGCCCGCCGCTCGCGAGCCAGGCGGATATTGCCTGGTCGTAGCGTGGAATTGATTGGCGAGTTCTGAACCGGCAAAAAACTGGGTGGCGCCATCCGGCACTTGCAAGGCGGATTGCACGTTGGTTGCAAACCCGGATCTCTGTACGGTTGCGGAGCTTGCTCCGCCCACGTTCCGCAACTCGCATCCAACCGAATTCGAACTGCTAAACAGCCTTGTGGCTGCTGGCGCTCGGTACTCGGTTCAGGGAGGCGCGAGGAGATGGTGGTCACCCTACTCGAGGTGGCATTCAGTCGTGCGAAATAGCCGAGATGTTTCGCGTCGTTACCCCAGCTCCTCAGGACGGCGGCCCAATCAGTTGCGGCTCAGGTGCGTTGACTACCTCCCCGTGCCCATTTTGGTACAGGAGTGACGGCGTATTTCGATGTCACGCATCCCGCATCCGTTCCCGCGGATCGTTCATGGGCCGCGCGAGGGCTGGATCAGCGGATCGTTCATGTGCTGCGCGCAGGCTGGATCGATGGAGGAATGACGCGCTCCCGTCGGGGTCAATGGACGGTTTCGGTGGGACGTGCCCGTGTTGTGTTTGAGACGAACGCAATCGCGTCATATCGGGACGCCGGGACCATTATCGCCGGAGTCTCATCGGCAAAATCGTAGAGCGCCCCTGATTCGCGGGTCGCCAACTCCTGACTGAGCCAACTCGCCAGGGCACTCTCTTGCTGGCGTGTGTCGAGCAGGCTCGCCGGTGATTGCGCCGCTGCCATAAGCGACGCATCCAGGCTGCCCGCCGGCGGTGGGCCAAGCTCAACCCCTCTTAGCGCCCATTCGCCGGAGTCGTGTTCGACCATGGCCTGGAACGATCCTTGACCGAACGCAAATCCGACCGCGAAGTACGCTTGTCCATGCCGTTCGGAAAGCGTCTCTCCCATCGTCTTGAGGTTGGGATCGAACATGCCGCCCGAATCGCGGGTCACATGCCCGTTGTGCGCCCAGACGATGACCTTCGCGTCGGTCCCGGCGTCGCCAATCAGGTGATCCACGTTGTCCGCCATCGCTTGATCCCGGGCGTTGAACTGGGCCGCATCGCCGTTCGCCTGGCGCGTCGCGTCGATCTGACCAAGGATCCGCGCCTGGTGGCAGGATGAGCGCCACGCGGCAGGCGATGAATCGGCGACGTAGCCATCTTCTTGCCCGCACAACCGGGTCTCGATGCTGCGGACCGTCTCCGAGAGCTGCTGTTCGATGGCGTCATCGTGACGCTCACCGTGCAGGCTGAGCCCCGATACGAGTTCGAGCGCATCCGAAACGGTTGCAAGGTAGGCAGCGTCAACTTCTTTCAGGTACGCCCGCACGTTCGCCCCGGCGAGGGACGGGAACTGGGCGTCGATCCCGGCAAAGCGCACCTGCCGATTGGCCTCATGAGCTGCGTTCCACGCGCGCATCCACTCGATGAGGGACAGCACTTCCTCTGTGTCCCAGGTCCAGAAATAAAGTCCGGCCAAAGCCGCTGCCGCATCTCCGGTTCCGGTCGCCACGTAGTCATTGACGCGTTCGCACTCAGGCCAGTTGGCCTCGATCGCGAATGTCGTGAACCCGAGCTCGGAGACAAGAAACTCGACCAGCCGGTGTTTGAGCTGGAAAAACTCCCGCGTGCCGTGGGTGGCCTCGCCAAGGGCCACGATCCGCGCATCGCCGTCGACGCCGGCAAATGGCTGCAGATCGTCGAAGCCATGCCCGGCCTCGACCGTGGAAAGGTGGATGGCCCTGCTCCGTATGCGATCAACGACACCAGGGTCTTGAGATAGCTTCGTCATGCCTCGACGATAGCACACATGTTGGAGCTTCCCGACATGGCCTGTTCAAAGCGATCGGACGATAGCCTTGGGTGGCGGCGGCGCTCGAACATCGCACCGGGTCAACCGATGGGGCCAGCTATCGATCATCCGGGTTGACGTTGTGACCTATCGTTTTCGCATCATTCGAGCCGAGTATTCTCCTTCGGTTACGGCAATCCAGTGGCTGGGGCCGTACTGGCCGAAGGGTTGGCCAAAAGGATTGTCCTGGACATGACATCGTTTCGCATCTGGCACCAACTCCGAACCAGCATGTGGCCGATCCCGGTCCTCTGCGTGCTGGCTGGTCTCGCCCTCTCGTTCGCGACCGTCGCGCTCGATACCGGCAGTATCGTCTCCGTCGATTTCATCGGCGGGCCGGACGCCGCCCTCGCGATCCTGGGCGCGATTGCCGCGTCGATGGTGACGCTGACCGGTATCGTGCTCACCATCGTTCTCGTCGTCGTCCAGCTCGCGATGGACCAGTTCTCGCCGCGCATCGTCCGCGCCAGTTCGCGATCGGAATTTTCGTCGCCGCCTTTGCCCACGCCATGCTCGCGATGCGGGAAATCGCCTCGACCGAGGAGGGCGCCCCGGTCCCTGGCCTCTCGATCGTCGTCGCCTTCGCGCTCGTGGTCGTCAGCATCGTCGTCTTGATTCTCTACATCAACCACATCGGGCAATCGCTGCGCGCCGCCGCGCTCATCGAATCGGTCGGCAAGGAGACCCGGGAGATCCTGGACAAACTGTACGACGACCGGGGTCCCGATCCACTTCGTGACGATCCGCGCGTCGTTCTCGCCCCTGAGTCGGGCGTGGTTTTCCGGATCGACTACGAACAGCTGGTAAAGGCGGCCAGCCACGCGAACTGCGTGGTCGTCATGAGGCCGATGATCGGCGATTTCGTGCCGGCCGGGGCCCCGATCTTCAACATCGAGGGCGACGCGACCGCGTTCGACGCCGAAAGGGCCGTCAAGGCGGTCGCGCTGGGGCCGGAACGGACGCTCAACCAGGATGTCGCCTACGGGTTCCGGATGCTGGTCGATATCGCCGAGCGCTGCCTCTCCGATTCGTTCGACCCGACGACAGCGGTCCAGGCCATCGATCGTCTCCACGACTGCCTGCGCCAGCTTGCGCGCCGCCCCTTCCCGTCGGGAACCTACCGGGACGACACGGGAACCGTGCGGCTCCACGTCGCGCACATCACCTGGGAAGGCTACGTGATGCTGGCGTTCGACGAAATCCGGCAGACCGGAGCCAGTTCCGCCCAGGTCACGCGGCGGTTGCGGGCCGCACTCGACGACCTGCTCACGATTGCCCCCGCCGATCGGCGGGGGCCGCTCGAACGGCAACTGGAACTGCTCGTCGCGGCGGTGGCGGAAAACGAGTGGACCGGGGCCGAGCGCGCCAGCCTGATGCCAAGCGATGCCCAGGGCATTGGATCGGCCGCAGAACTGCGAAGCGCCATCGAACGGGCGTGACCGTTATCGGCAATGAAATGACACATCTGAAGTTTCGTAGGGGAGGCGGCCCCGCTGGATACGTGTGGCCTCCCGCGTTGCTCCCCGACCCGTCAGAACTCGAATCGCGGCGACGTCTCGCTGAGGATCGCGCTCGTGGGTGTGGTCGACCAAGCCGCGCCCACCTCGCTGGCGACCGCCTCGACCAGTCGCGGCATGTCGTCCACCGCCGTATCGTGCAACGCCTCGGCCACGATCAGCACGCGCGTGGTCGTGGCCCGGACCGGCGAGTACCCGCTCTGCCGGTTCGTCCAGCGCCGGGCGTGGGTGCGGCTGGCGGCGTCGGCGAAGATCACCTCGCCTGGCTCCGGCTGCTCGATGCCGCCGGCGAAGGTGTCATAGATTTCATCGCCAACCGCGTGACGAACCTCGATATGATCCTCGATCCGGGACGCGTCGAACACCGCGATCGGGATTGCGAAGGCGATCGAGATCGCGTTGCAGAGATCGATCAGCGGGTGGATGTCGGGCAGGGCGCCTTCCTTGCGGAACCGGCGCAGCAGCGATTCCGAGGCGCAACGGTACTGCGTCGGCTTAAGACCCATCTTTGAAAACGCGCGGCGCCAGGCCTGGACTTCGGGGAACTCGCCTTCCGACCCCGTCACCAGTCGCGCCGCCGCGATCGCGTTGTAGTGCGTGACCCGGGAGCCGACCGACACCTCGCGAGTGATGCCCTCCACGGCGACCACGCCGGGCACGAGCGCTGGATACTCGCTCCACATCTTCTGCGAATGGTGAAAATGCACGCGCGTCCCTCCCCTGCTCCGAGTCATCCGGCCTGGCCGCGTCACCGTTCGGTGAACGCCAACCGGACGGCGAGTGCGGCGAACGCCCCGCCGAAGACGCGGCGCATCCAGGTCAAGACCTGGGGCCGGGCGATGACGTGGGTGCGGATCGCCGATGCGAACAGGCCGTACCCGACGAAGACCACGAAAGTCAGCGCCATGAAGATCGCGCTGAGGCGGAGCATGGCGGCGAGTGACCCGGGACCGTCGGTGCTGACGAACTGCGGCAGGAACGCGAAGAAGAAGATCGTCAGCTTCGGGTTCAGGATGTTGACCAGGATGCCCGACCAGATCACTCTGCCCGCCGTGCGTGGAGCCGCGTCGGTTTCGACGCTGAGCGCGCCCTGGTTCCGCAGCGTGCTCCAGGCCATGTAGAGCAGGTAGGCCACGCCCAGGTATTTCAGGGTCTGGAACGCCAGGGCGCTGGTGTGGAAAACCGCCGCCAGGCCGGTGATGGCGGCCAGCATGTGCGGCACGATACCCAACGTGCAGCCGATCGCGGCCACGATGCTGGCGCGAAATCCACGCGCGAGGCCGGCCGCCATCGTGTAGAGCAC
>JBGTNF010000392.1:0-3361 GCA_041743205.1 Thermomicrobiales bacterium
CTGCCTCCACGCAGTAGAGCAGCGGCCCCCGCCGCAGCGCCACCCGGCCATTGTTCTCAGCGACGCGCGGGTGGTTGACCACCCGGACGACCGGCATTGGCAGGCTCACCCGCACCACGTCCCCCACCCGCCAGACCCGGCGGATCATCGCGTACTGTCCCGGCGCTGACTCGCCCGGCGGCAGGTGTTCGCCATTGACCTCGACCGCGGCGCCCGTCGCCCAGTTCGGGATCCGCACCTGCAACGTAAAGTCGCCCGCGTCGTCCAGCGCGATGACCTCGATCGCGATCTCGCCATCCCAGGGGTAGCGCGTCGCTTGCCGCAGCGTGACCGAGCCGCCCCCTTCGAGCGGGATCGTCGCCGTGCTGTCGGCGAAGAGAAGGACCCAGACGCTGTCGTGGCGGCCGTCCGATTCCGGGAACCGGCGAGACGAGACGGAATAGAAATACCCCGGCAATTGCGACATCACCCGCGCGATGTTCGGCGGGCAGCAGGCGCAGCCGAACCACGGCTGGCGACGGTGGGCGCCGTCGTCGGCGAGCGGGTTCTGGTAGAAGTACGCTTGCCCATCCAGCGAGAGCCCTGGCAGCATCGCGTTGTAGAGCGAATGCTCGATCCAGTCGGCGTAGCGGGTGTTGTCCTCGGTCCGCAGCGCCAGCATCCGCCAGGCCCACATCATGGCCCCGATCGCGGCGCACGATTCGGTGTAGGCGCGCTCGTTCGGCAGCTCGAAATCGTTGCCGAAGGCCTCGCCCTCCCAGCGCGACCCGATGCCCCCGCTGACGTAGCTGCGACGAGTGGTCATGTTCAGCCACATCCGGTCCAGCGCCGCGCGCAGGGCCGGGTCATTCTCCTCGGCCAGCAGGTCGGCGGCCCCGGCGTTGAGGTAGACGGCGCGGACGGCGTGCCCGACCATCGCCGCCTGCTCGCGCACTGGCGTACCGTCCTGATGGTAATCGGAGCCGCCGATCGTGCCCCGGCCGCGGACGTCGAGGAAGAAGCGCGCCTGCTCAAGGTATCGTCGCTCGCCAGTCGCGCGATACAGCTCGATCAGCGCCAGCTCGATCTCCTCGTGGCCGTCGGTTTCCTCCCGTTTGCCCTCGGCCGCCGGGCCGAAGACGTCGCAGATCAGGTCGGCGAAGCGGACTGCCACCTTCAGCAACCGGTCGCCGCCGGTGGCCCGCCCGTGGGCAATGGCTGCCTGGATCAAATGCCCGGCGCAGTAGAGCTCGTGCTTGTCGCGCAGGTTCGACCACCGCTCGCCCACCAGGTCGACAGCGTAGTAGGTGTTGAGGTAGCCATCCTCACCCTGGGCCCGCTCGATGAGGTCGATCGCGACATCGATCATCGCGACCAAGTCGGTCGCATCCTCATCCGGGTAGGCGGCGATCGCCGAGGCGGCGGCCTCCAGCCACTTGTAGACGTCGGAATCATTGAAGTAGATGCCGTCGAACGGGCCGTCGAACTCGCCCGGCACGCGCCGGAAGTTGCGGAACCGGTTGGTGTCCTCGAGGTGCTGGAACTGGGAGGGAATCGTGACCTCGCGGTTGATCCGCAAGCGCGGGGCGAGGAAGTCGTCGGTCAGCCGCACATTGCCGATCGGCACGGGCCGGTGCGCGGCGTTGGGACTGGCGCCCGTGTCCACCACAACTGCCGGGTGGTTCATCGTCGTTGGCGTCGTGGCAGTCATGGTGCGGGTCCTTTTATCGATCTACGCATCGAGTGACGATTGACTGCATCATACGCGGGAAGCGACGGGCGCCCAAGGCGTCTCTCACCCAGGTTTCACATCGCTGGAGGGCTGTCATGTGGTCAGCTATGCTTGCGCCATCGAAACCGTTCGCTTCACGATCGAAAGAGCCTTTCCCCATGACCAGAATCGTCGTTACCGGCGCCAGCGGCAAGGCCGGGCGCGCCGTCGTCGCCGATCTCCTCGCCCACGGCTACGAGGTCACGCCGACCGACGCACTCGCGCCTTCCGTCGATCTCGGGGCTCGCCTGATCCGGGCCGACCTGACCGATTTCGGGCAGGCGATCGAGGTGCTGCACGGGGCGGATGGCGTGGTTCACCTCGCCAACATCCCCGCTCCGGAAATCCACACCCCCGCCTACACCTTCAACGCCAACGCCACGATGAACAGCAACGTCTTCCTCGCGGCGGCGCAAGCCGCCCTCAAGCGGGTGGTCTACGCATCCAGCGAAACCACGATCGGCCTGCCGTTCGACGAGCCTCCCAGGTACGCTCCCATCGACGAGGCGCACTACCCCTACCCCACCTCCACCTATGCGCTCTCCAAGGTGGTCACGGAAACGATCGCCGGGCACATCTCTGGCTGGTCCGGCATCCCGTTCGTGGGCCTGCGCTTCTCGAACATCCTCGCCCCGGCCGATTACGACCCGGTTCCCACCTATTGGGATGACGCCCAGGCCCGCAAGTGGAACCTGTGGGGCTACGTCGATGTGCGCGACGCGGCGGCCGCCTGCCGCAACGCGCTCGAAGCGGATGTCACGGGATCGTCGAGCTACATCATCGCCGCCGCCGACACGATCATGACCCGGCCCTCGGGGGACCTGCTCCGTGAGGTGTTTCCTGGAGTCGAATTGACTCGCGAGGTCGGCGAGTTCGAGACCCTGCTCGCGATCGACGCCGCCCGCGCGGCGCTCGGCTACGACCCGCAACACTCGTGGCGCGAATTCGTCACCGCGCCGTAATCCGAGCGTAATGTCGCCGCGTGAAGGGCTGGACCGATGACCTTTTGGCTGGGAGTGGCCGCCGCCGATCACGTCCGGCGCGGGGTGACGCTCGGGTTCGCCCAGATTGGGCACGGCAAGCGGGGCGGCCTGGCCCGGATGCGGGCCGGCGACAGCCTCGTCTACTACTCTCCCCGCGCCTCACTGGACGACGAGAAGCCGACGCTGCGGGCCTTCACCGCGATCGGCCTGATTCCCGACGACGACATCTGGCAGGCGGACGATGGCGATTTCCAGCCCTGGCGGCGACGGGTGGACTACGTCGCCGATGCGGTCGAGGTCCCGCTGGCCAGCTTGCACGGCGCCCTCGACCTCACCCGCGACCCACACTGGGGCTACCAGTTGCGGCGCGGGCTGATCGAGCTTTCCGCGCCTGATCACGCGCTGATCCATGCGGCCATGACCGGGTCGAACCCGCGCGTTTGACGCCGATTCCGGCCCTGGCCTACACTCGCGCCAGGGACTCCATCAGCGAGCGCGAGCGAAACACGAAGGTGACGGGGCGCCATGCCGAGGACGATGCCGCAATCCCGCGTTCGCCTCGCCGGGCTGGCGCTCGCCGCCATCAGCCTGGTCCTGGCCGTGACGCTCCTGGTCCGGGCGATCGTGA
>JBGTNF010000393.1:0-5891 GCA_041743205.1 Thermomicrobiales bacterium
CCGGAAGTCGTGGTCGTGGTTGGTGGTCATGCTGGCTCTCCGGTGATCTCGCGGTAGATGCGGCGAAAGGCGGTCCGGCCCCGGGCGAGGAGGGATACGGCGGCGTGGACGCTCAGGCCGAGGTGACTTGCCGTGGTCCCGACGTCGCAGTCGTCGAAATAGCGCAGCACCAGGGCGCTGCGCTGGCGCGGCGGCAGCTGGTCGAGCGTGGCCATGATGTCGTCGCGGATGTGGATCGAATCGAGGTCGAGGCGGCCGAGCGGCGGCGAGGGCCCGATGTCGACCAGCTCCGGATCGCCGGGTACGAACTGCCGCCGCTCGCGTTCCTCGCGCCGGTAGTGGTCGACCAGCTTGTGGCGTGCGATGCCGTACAGCCAGGCCATCACCGGCACATCGGCCGGTGGTCCGGTGGTCGGGCGGACGGCTGCCAGCACCGTCTCCTGGGTCAGGTCCTCGGCGACATCGACCCGGCCGCCGACGCGGACGATGAAGTACCCAAACAATCGGGGCAGCGCGTCATCGAACCAGACCGAAACTTCCTGCGACTGGTCCCCGCTGGTTGTCTTGGGACCATCGCCTGCGTTCGGCAATTGCATCGCGGTGCTCATTCGCCGTCCACCTCCTTACCCGGTCTATCGGTTGAAGAGGCGGGTTTCCGTCGAAGTGGTGGCCGGGGCGCTGCGGCGCGAGATTTCTCGACGACGGTCGAAGTGACGTGGCGGTGGCTGGCACAAGACCAGCCAGTACGAGGATGGCGGACGTGGTTGCTAGACCGCTACGCTCCGTTGGAGCGCCGACGGGCAAAGAGATTTCTCGACTTCGCTCGAAATGCCGTGGTAGTGGCCGGCCTTGTGCCGGCCATCGTGGGTCGTTTTCACCGTTATGCTTCCACGGCCCGCAGCGGGTAGCGGTCGAGCACCTTGTAGCGAGGACCGTCCGGGCCGAGGTGGCTGCGGACCAGCACCACCTCGTCGACCGGCACCGGGATCGGCTGCTTGTGGGTCACTTCGCCGTTGGCCGCTGCCGCTTCCAGCCGCGTCCGGATCGCTGTCGGCAGGTCGCGGACCCGCGATTTGCGGGCATCACGGACGCGGCCGAGCGTGATGTGCGGGTGGAACTCACCGTCCGCCAGTTGGAACTCGAACGACTCCAGCAACGCGCCGATCGCCTCGCGGAGGGTGTGCAGCCGATGCGCGGGACCGTAGAGGCCGAGCCAGATGATGCGCGGCCGTTTCATGTTCGGGAACACGCCGAGGTCGGCCGTGCGGAGGTCGAACCGGTCGTGCTCGGCCACCACCGCGCCAAGCGTCATCCGCAGCAGCTGGGCGCGTTCCGGCTCGATCTCGCCCAGGAAGTGGAGCGTGACGTGGGCGTTGTTCGGCGCCATCCAGCGCACCGGCCACTCTTCCTCCTGCAAGCGCCGCGACATGGTGTCGACCAGCGTCACCACCGGTTCCGGCAGGGGCACGGCCAGGAAGAGCCGAAGGGCGCTGTCAACCGTTTCCGGTTTGGGCCGCTGTTTGGGCGCCTTTGGTGCTTTCGGGCGGCGTGGTTTCTTGGGGCGTGGCGAATCGCGATCTGTCATCACGCGAGTATACGGGTCCGGCGTGGGGTAGGATATCGGAAGCGATGATGTGGGCGATCGAAGACACCAGGGCCACACACCTGAGGCCGACGATCGAGGGCTTCGCGCCGCAGGCACCTCTCGTAACCGTCATTCCGAGCTTGCGAGGAATCCCCCGCGAAGCGGTACTCTGGGTCCCCGAGTCGTATACCGGCTGCGCCGTATCCAGCAGGGCCGGGATGTTTCGCTGGCGCTCAACATGACGAGGTGGAATGAGCCAACTCGAATCGGCCAGTTTGGTCAGCCAAAGGATCTGGAACACCATATGTCGGTAGCATTTCTCGGGCCGCGCGGGACGAACAGTGAAGAAGCGGCGCTGGTCCATGGCGGTGGCGATGCCGAACTCGTGGCCGTGCCAGGCATTCCCGCCCTCGTCTCGGCGGTCGAAACCGGGCTGGCCGACGTGGCCGTGCTCCCGATCGAGAACTCGATCGAGGGGCCGATCAGCACCACCCTCGATCTCCTCATCCACGAGACTGGCCTGATGGTCCGGGACGAGGTTGTGGTGCCGATCCGGCACGTCATGGTCACCGCGCCCGGAGCCACGCTGGACAGCATCGCCACCGTCGTCTCGCACCCGCAGGGCCTGGCCCAGTGCCGGCGCTTCCTGGACCGATTTCTCCCAAAGGCCGAGCAGGTCGCCTGGCTCTCGACGGCGGGGGCCGTCAAGGAGGTCGTCGATGGCGGCGACCTGACGAAAGCCGCGATCGGACCGCTGCGGGCGCACGAGCTCTACGGCGGGCAGGTGCTGGCGCGTGACATCCAGGATATTCGCGGCAACCTCACCCGCTTCGTGGTCCTCGCCGAAACCGACGCGGAGCCCACCGGCGCCGACAAGACATCGATCGGCTTCACGGTCAAGGAAAACGTGCCGGGCATCCTGTTCAAGGTTTTCCAGCCGTTCGCCGACCGAAACATCCAGCTCACGAAGATCGAGTCCCGCCCGATCAAGGGCCTGCTCGGACTCTACGTTTTCCTCCTCGATTTCGAGGGCCACCGCCTCGATCCGGAAGTCGCCGAGGTACTGCAGGACATCGGCGATATGGTCAAGGAATTGAAAGTCTTCGGCTCGTACCCCAAATACCCACTGGACCAGTTCCAGCACCTCTTCGAAACCCAGGCCCTCCTGTAATGACGTGTATTGGCTCATTGCTGATGCTCACGAAATGGCTAAACTCGTGACCCTGCTGCTCGATGACACCCTGACGACCGCCTTCGTGGCCGTCCCGTTGACCCAGGGCTGGGTCGAAACAGGCGTGACGGTTTTCGCCACGGAGAACCTGCGCGCCGCCGACGTGACCTCCGACGACGTGGCGTTGCTCTCCGTCGCCGAGGCGACGCTGCTCGCTGAAACGCACATCCTCGTCTCCGATGTTGCCGTCGTGCTCGACGGCATCGGCCCCATCGCGATGCGTACCCCGGTTCGCCCCGATGGGGTCGAGGACACCGTCGTCCGCCTGCTCGATGTCGGCCCCACCGCCGAGATGGTGACCCGCGCCATGCTCCGGCCCTATTTCGGGATCACGGCCACGAGCTTCGCGGTCGCTGACGATTCCCCCGGCGCGGCGTCGGCCCAGGTCGTGATCCTCGACGGCGCGGCCGGGCTGACCCAGCCCGAGTCCGGTTACCACGAAGATCTCGCCAAGCACTGGTTCGTCTTCACCGGCCAGGCGCTCGTCAGCCACGTCATCGTCGTCGGCCTGCACGCCCAGGCGCGCGGCGCCGACGACGAAATTGCCGCCCTCGCGGCGGCAGTCGCAGTCGGCCAGGAGCGCCGCAAGGATGTGCGGCGGGTCGTTGCCGAGCGCTGGGACGTGGACGATCGCGACGCGCTCTCCGAGATGACGAACCGGCAGCGGTTTGCGCTCTCCTCGGCGGACCGCAATTCGCTCGCCAACCTCGTTGCCCGCGGAACCTGGGGGTCCCGGTTCGGCAAGCGCCTGCCCGTCTATCGCGACATGCTGCCGGTCGATCTCGGCGGCGACCAGGAGCCCGTCAATGAGTGAGACCCTGACTCCGGAAGCGGCGAAGCAGCGCATGCTGGACCAGATGGACGCCGTCGGCGCGGACTACAAGGTGTACACGCACCGACCGATCCGGAATTACGACGATGCGGAACTGGCCCGGCAGGAGTCGGGCTTCGCCGGGACCGAATCCAAGAGCCTGGTGCTGAAGAGCGGCGAGGACGTCATCGTTTACGCCACGCTGGCTGGTCGCCGTATCGATTTCAAGGCGGTCCGCGCTCACCTTGGCGGCCCGAAACCGAAAATCCTCGGCGACGAGGAATTGTGGTTTCGTTTCGCCGCCGAGCCTGGCGCGGCCTACCCGTTCGGGTTCAATGCGAATGTACGGATTTACGTGGATCCGGCCATCTACGACGAGGAGTGGCTCCTGCTGAGCCTGGTGCTGCCGAGCGAGACGGTCCAGATCCGCGGCTCGGATATCCGCAAAATCTTTGCCCGCGTCGCCAACCCGGTCGAGGAGGTCACCACGTTCAACGCAGCCGCAGCCTCCTCTCCTTAAGCCTATCAACCATCAAACCGTCATTCCGAGCTGCCCCTGCAGGCTGCAAGGAACCCCTGCGCGAAGCGCTTCGGCCGGAGGCCGACACGTGTTCCGGCAGCCACCGTCGCCGACTTCTTCGTCGGGCGCTTCGCGCGGAGACTCTTCGCTCGCGCTCAGAGTGACGGTCTGGTGGAAAAGGTCGTGGCATCCTGTCTCACGCCTACCGGCCTGTTCCGAACTCGATCACGCTCTTGATCCCGCCCGGCAGCTTGCCGGTGACGGTCGCCAGGTCGTCGTCGAGCGTGAACCGGTGCGTAATCATCGACGCCGTCAGGCCTGGCCACAGCTCCTCGAAGCGGGCCAGGCTCTCGACCGCATTGGCGAAATCGACCATCCCGGCGTTGACGCTGCCGACCACCACCTTGTTCCCGGCCACCAGCGACGTGTTCAGCTCGGCCGTCGGCACCTCGTGCGTGTCGTGCCCGCCCGTCAGGCTGAGCAGCACCAGCACGCCGTTGTTGCCGAGCAACCGCATGCTCTCGAACACCACCTGGCTGGATCCGCTCGATTCGAGGATCAGGTCGATGTTGGGGAGCGTGGCGACGAGCTCCTTGGCGGATTGCTCGCGGGTCGAGATGTAGGTCGCGCCGCTGGCAGTCACGATTTCGGCCGCCGGGTTCGGGGCCGGGGTTCGCGCCAGTGTGTACGTGTCCACCCCCCGGCTTCGCAGCAGGAGGGTCCCGAGCAGGCCGATCGGGCCGGCGCCCATCACCACTGCCGTCTTCAGGTTCCAGTAGTTCAGGCGGCGCTGGATCAGGTCTGCCTGCCGGACGGCCTTCTCGACCACGGTGAGCGGCTCGGTCAGCATCGCCACCGGTTCGAGCTGGTCGGGAACCTTGATCACCCAGTCCTGGTGCTCCACGATTCGCTCGGCCATGAAGCCGTGCGCCCCGGCGATGCCGCGCTCGGTGTATTCGCGGGCCAGGCACATGTCCGGCTCACCGGCGAGGCAGGCGGCGCAGCCGTCCGGCCGGCGCACGGTCACCGTCACCAGGTCGTCGATTGCCAGGCCCGATACGCCTGGGCCAAGCTTGCGGACGCGCCCCACGACCTCATGACCGAGGATGAGATCGTCGCTCCCGGCCGGCGGATGGCCGATCTCGCCCTGGATCAGCTCGCGGTCGGTGCCGCACACTCCGACCCGGATCACGGCGATCTCGACCTCGCCCGGTCCCGGTTCCGGGACGTCAATCGCGACGAGTTTGACGTCGCCGGGGCGGGACGGTGCGATGGCGACGGCGCGGACGGTTTTGGTTGCAGGCATCGTGGACAATCCTTCGGGGACAACGGCGCGGTTCTGATCATGAGTCTATTGGAGAACGCCGGGCGTCGTTTCGTCAATGGCGGCGGCCCGGCTGGCCGGCCCTCACTGCGTTCGATGCGTCCGAACCTTGGGTTGGCGATCACAGGTGGCGTATACTTCCGTGTCCGAAGGCGAACTTCGGTGTTTTTTCGTGCCCGCAATGAAATGGTGCACGGAAATCCCAACCCTGACACACGCGTCCGAAGGTGGTGATGAGCATTTATGCGTGTTGAGATTCGAGACTCCGAAAGCTTTGAGCAGTTGCTGCGGCGGTTCAACAAGGGCATCGAACGATCCGGGATCATCCGGGAATATCGCCGTGGGCTGCGGTTCATTAGCGTTCAGGAAGAGAATCGGGCCAAGCGCCGCAAGGCCGAGCGCCGTCGACGCCGCAACCAG
>JBGTNF010000394.1:0-4137 GCA_041743205.1 Thermomicrobiales bacterium
ACCCACGCCGGGCTGGCGGCGGCGCGCGCCAGGGGTCGGACCGGGGGACGCCCAAAGAAGCTGGCCGACCCCAAGCAGCTGGCCCTGGCTCGGCGGCTCTACGCCGACGGCCAGACCGACGTCGCCACGATCTGTCGCACGCTCGGGATCTCGCGCGCGACCTTCTATCGTTGCCTCAAAGCGTAGCTTTAGCGGGAGCACAGGGGGCCGGCAGAGTTCGGGATTGGATCGTAAACGTTCATATCAACTGTCGCGCCCTTCAATCAGAAACAGTCGGGCCGCCAACCACCGAGGTACTTCTTAAGTTGCAGTCAGTTTTCCAAGAGCGCGGTTTGCGCAACCCCGGTTAAGCATGCTTGCTTAGCATCGGCCAATCCATGCTCGTAAACTGGGAACCAAGGGACCTCCTCCTACCGCGCTCTGATCGACTGGCGTTGCGAGGGACTGCTCATCGTGCGGATCGATAGCGATCTTGCCACGGCATTGGCGCGGGGAGCGCTTCTCGCGCCCTACCGACAGATCCAACCGATGACGACCGGACGGTTCGCCGACTGGCTGACGAAACGTGGTATCTGGGTGGGAGACTGGACGACGCTGCATCATTTGTGGCAGGTGGGAATGCTCCACCCGGTCGCGATCCGGGACGTCGCCTGGAACGGTTCTCCCATCCCGATCCTGAAGACCGTCCCCGACGATCGCCTCCTGCTGGTGGGGGAGGATCGCGATGGTCGCGTCTACGCCGACCTCGGCGTGGATGTCCCCGAAGATGCACCCCTCCACCCACGTCGCCGCGTTTCCGCCAAGCTTCGAGACGCGTTGCTCTGGCACCCTTTTGAGCTGTGGTTGTTCAACAGCATGAACTATGGCCTGAGCAGGCGCGACTCGTGGGGACTGGTCTTAGGGGGGCCGGGCTACCTGCTCAAGCAACGCCGAGAGTCGTGGCGGTGGGCGATGGACCATCTCCGGGAATCCGCGGAAGACGACCTGCATCGATCGTTTCTTCGCCTCCTCGCACTACTGCTGGAGGTTGAGCCGCTGGTGCACGGATGGGTCTTTCCTCGCGTCACCCTCGACGTATTCAAACCAGGCATCCGGGACTACTATGAATGGCGCAACGGTCAAGTTGGCGACCACGCGCTCGCGACCTCGGGCCTCACCCTCGCGGACGCCGAGGCGTGGCACTCGCGCCTCGCCTGGGCGGCCACCTCGTGCGATCCGGTGCGTCGCTTCCGCAAGCTGCTTCGTCACGCAGACCGGGACGAGCGGGACCACCTGGCGGGCGACGCCTTACGTGCCCACACGCTCTACGACGCGGCCGAGCTCCTCCGCCGCTACCTGGAGGTCTACCACGGGCGCCTTCTGCCGGAGGAAACGGATCTCGACTTTCCGGAGCGCAATGCCCGCATCAACCTGGAGCGTTACGGCGACAGTCGAGTGACCGATTACCGCCGCGACGTGGTTCGGCGGATCGTGCGGCGCTTTGGGGTCGATCCCGGCTACCCCACCTACCTAATCGTCGAGGGATCGACCGAGGTCGGCTTTGTCCGGCGCTGGGCGCAGAAGGCCGGGGCCGATCTCGACCGTGCGGGTGTACGGGTCGTAAGTCTCCGCGGGATCGGCAACGTTGAGGTTTTCGAGGATCAGCTTCGGCGGCTGCGGGAGGATGAGGTCTTTGCGATCGTGTGCCTGGATCACGATCCCCCGGATGGCGGAAAGCGAGCCACACACGTCAAGAAGCTTGAGCAGTACCAACGGGCCGGGTTGCTACCCGTGGATTTCGAGGTCTGGAATCCGAACTTCGTCCAGCGCAATTTCACGGTCTCCGAGATAGTAGCGATCGCGAACGGCGAGGCGGAGCGTCACGGCCTAGCGATCACCCTGACCATCGCTGAGGTCGATGGCGCGATGGCCAACGACGACGCCGGCACCCCACGGAAGCGTCCCAAGACGGTAGAGGATGCGATCAACGGCCTGGCGTACGAGCGTCTCGGGCACCCCATACTCCGCAAGGGCGAAGGTTGGGGCCAGGCTTTGGCCGACTGGGCCGCACAGAACCAGGCACCGGCCGAAAAGGCCACGAAAGAAGGTCTCCGCCCCATCGAGGCGGTGATCGCGATGAGTCTACGGGGACGGTACGCCGATTATACGCTCACAGTTCAGCGGGAAGCTGAGGCACGACAGACTCAGAGCCCGGCGGATCCGTCCGAACGGATATGTCCCGATTAGCCGAGGCGGCGAGTAGTTGTCAGGGCCTTGGTAGGAGGAGCAGACGGGTCCGGGAACTCTTCCGTTCGCCCTCGGCACGCACGTTGGCCATCGCTGCATCATGACCATCGAACCCAGTTCTTCCACTAAGACCGATTAGTGGAAGAACTAGTGAACCGAATGCTCTGATCCAATAGGTGTCACTTGGCTTGGTAAGTGGCGGTATTTCTTGGGAGCTATATGGCGGGAGAGTCAGACATCATCTCTCTCTTCGGTGTAGTGAGATTGGGGAGATACACAAGCGTTCGGGCAACGAAAATACTGCGACAGACAGCGTTCTGCTTCGCAGAAGGGTCATTCTGGGGAGTGACTCCAGCGTAGCAAATGGGGACGGAAGAACGCAAGGAGGAAACCGGGGTGCCCGACGGCTCGACCCGAGCGGTCTTTCCGAGTATCGTGCTTCACCTGCTGGAGCATGGCGATCAAGGAGGCGTGTCATGGCGAACGTGTACGGTGTCGGATGCCCACTGCCGGACGCGGCCCTGCCGACGCTCGACGGGGGTGCCGTTCGTCTCGCGGACCTTCGTGGCAAGCGCCGCCTGTTGTACATGTGGGGATCTTGGTGAGGTTGCCGCGACCAGTTGCCCGGGTGGCAGCGCTTCGCCGAGAACCACGCATCCGATCCCTTCGAAGTGATCGCCATCGCGATCGAGCACCAGGGCGCCGAAGCCGCACGCCCGTTCGTTGAAGCTGCCGGGGTGACCTTTCCCGTCCTCATTGACAGTCTGGGGCTGCTCAGTACGCATTTTGGTTTCAAAGTTGTGCCGAACGGTCTGCTGATCGACGAGGATGGTGGTGTCCGGTACGCAAACTATGGTGGGTTCGATGTTGCCCACCCCGAGGATGTTGCGCTTGTCGAGCGCTTCATCGCCGGCGGCGATCCCGGTCCGAGTCCCGAGGAGCCCGTTCCGTACTCCCTTGATGCCCGTGACCGTGATCTGGTCGAGACGAAGCTCAAACTTGGGCGAGCACTTGACGAGCTCGGACGTCGAGACGACGCGATTGCGACCTGGCGCGAGGCATTACGTTTCGATCCAAAGAATTTCACGATTCGCAAACAGATCTGGGCCGTCGAATATCCCGAGATGTTTCATCCGGCGATCGATTGGAACTGGCAACGGGAGCAACTTCGCGATGAGACTGCGCGCGAGATCGCACAGGGGGTCTGTGGACCGGACGGGTGCCCAATCCCCCAGGTCGCCGAGCGGTGACCACGTATCGTCGACACACCTATCGAGACCATGTGACCGTGCCCGGCAACCCGGCAGGGTAGGTCCGTTAAGCATAAGGAGATCATCTGGCGATGATGCATGTCGAATTACCGGACCAAAACGGGCAATTGTGGCGACTTGCGGATGCCATGCAGACGGGTGCCGTTGTGCTGGTGTTTTACCGGGGCGATTGGTGACCATACTGTCACGGCCAGTTGGCCGTGATGGCGCGCGCGTACGATGAGTATCTCCGGCGCGGGGCCACGATTGCGGCGGTCGTAATTGACGCACCGGGGCAAAACGCGGCGATCGTGGAGACGCTGGCGCTGCCGTTCCCGGTGCTGTCCGATCCCGCCGGCGACGGCATGATCAAGTCGTTCGGAGTCTGGGATGACAACGGCTCGATGAGTAAACCGGCGATCATCGTCGTTTCTCCCGACGAGCGAGAGATTTTTCGCTATGTCGGTGTCGATTTTATGGATCGGCCGCACGAGAACGACGCGCTGACTGCCCTCGACGGACTCGGGCTGCCGCCGCTCGATCTTCCCATCGCCACCGTGCCCCACCTACCCCCCGCCCCCGGCCCCCGGGCGCTGCCCTTGACCGATCTCGCGGTCTATATGCGCGGCGTCCGCTTCGCCACCCAGGCGCTGGCAGCGCG
>JBGTNF010000395.1:0-2210 GCA_041743205.1 Thermomicrobiales bacterium
CTGATCGACATCGAAGGGCTGGATTCGTCGCAAGTGGTGATCCTGACGCCCAACGGCCAGGCCCGGAGCCGGCTGACGATGGGTAGCGCAGCGGGCGGCTACACGCTGGCCTGGAACGAGGTCCAGAACGCCAACGAGATCGTGGTCTCCAGTGTCCACGCCTTCAAGGGCCTCGAAAGTCCGGTCGTGATCCTGGCCGAGCCGGACCAGTTCCGGCGCCATCGCTACGCGCGGGAACTGATGTACGTGGCGCTTTCGCGCGCGAAGCACCACCTCGTGGTCGTGGGCGCCTTGCCTCCGCTGTAGCTCCCCGCGTTGGAACGTCAAGCTGCCTGCGTGCACAATAGGCGTAGCGCTTCGAATCGATCGCCTGGCCGGAGTCCCGGACAGTTCACACCGCTCCCCGAAAGGCCCCATTCCCCTTGGCTGTCCTACAGCTCGTCATCCTGCTGTTGCTGATCGTGCTCAACGGTCTGCTCGCCATGTCCGAGCTCGCCGTTGTGTCCGCCCGAACCTCTCGACTCCAGCAGCGTGTCGCGGATGGCAAAAAAGGGGCCCAGGCCGCGATCGACCTGGCCGCGAATCCGACCAAGTTCCTCTCGACGGTCCAGATCGGGATCACCCTGATCGGCATCATCACTGGCGCCTTCGGGGGCGCCACGCTTTCCGGGCCGCTCTCCGACGCCCTGAGCCGGATTCCGTTCCTGGACCCGTGGAGCGACCCGATCGGCGTCGCGATCGTGGTCGCGTTCATCACCTACCTCTCGTTGATCATCGGCGAGCTGGTGCCCAAACGGCTCGCCCTCCAGAACCCCGAAGGCATGGCGAGCCTGGTCGCCCCGGCAATGACGATGCTCTCGCGCGCCGCGGCGCCGCTGGTCACGTTTCTCTCGTTCTCCGGCGACACCGTCTTGCGTTTGATCGGCTCCAAGGCGTCGGATGAACCGGACATTTCGGAAGAGGAAATCCAGCTGCTGATCAAGCAGGGCGCCGAAGCCGGTATTTTCCACGAATCGGAACGGGCAATGGTCACTGGCGTGTTCCAGATCGGCGACCGCAGCGCCAGCGAGCTGATGACGCCCCGTCACCTCGTCGCGTTCCTGGACGTCGCCCAACCGGCGGAAACCAACCTGCGGATCATGGCGACCACACCGCACAATTTCTATCCGGTCTGCGAAGGCAGCACAGACAACGTGATCGGCGTGGTGGCGACGCGGGAGTTGTGGCGGCGGCACATCGAGGGCGAATCGGTCGATATCCGCGAGGCCATGGAACCGGCGCTGTTCGTGCCGGAGATCGCGCCGATCATCACGGTGATCGACCAGATGCGTCACCGGCGCGTGGTGATGGCGGTCGTGGTCGACGAGTACGGCGGCATCGAAGGCCTGGTGACGCTCAACGACGTGCTCTCGGACGTGGTCGGCGAAATCGACGATCCGCACCTGACCAACCTGAAGGGCGGCCACCGCCGCGAGGACGGTTCATGGCTTCTGGACGGCGTCTTCCCCGCCCACGAGCTGCGGGGCCTGCTGAAGGTCGATTCCCTGCCCGGCGAGGATGAAGGTCAGTTTGAGACCGTCGGCGGGTTCGTCATGAGCTACCTCGGGCACATCCCGTCGCCCGCCGAATCGTTCGTGTGGGATGGGGTGCGCTACGAGGTAATGGATATGGACGGGTTCAGGATCGACAAGGTCCTCGTCTCGCCCATGACCGATGTCGAGGATGATGGCATCGGCGCCGTGAGCGCGTGACCGACGATTGGCTCCATGCGGTAGTCGGGCCGGCGCAGCGACGACTAGCGGGCATAGCCGATTATCGTAGGGGCGGACCTGATTCGACCGCGAACTGCGTCTTGCGCGACTGAATCTTGTCGAATCTGTCGTCCGCCCTGATGGTGGCGACCGCGATCCAGGCGTGTCCGCCCGCATGGTGGCAATTTGAAACCAGCCGTACGTGGGGCACCGGGCGGACAACAGATTCGACAGGATCGAAGTCGGCCAGTTCCAAAGTGCGGTCGAATCAGGTCCGCCCCTACGGTATTTGCGTCACCCCTGAACCTCGATTACTGCCCGGATTACCGAGTCACCCATCGTCCTTCGGCGGCTCGACGTGCTTGCGGGCGTTCCAGATCTGGGTCCAGTCGGCCAGCGCCCGGTCGTGGTCGGGCGTGCCCGGCGCGTCCTCGCGTTCGCCGTACCGGATGTGTTCGT
>JBGTNF010000396.1:0-5579 GCA_041743205.1 Thermomicrobiales bacterium
CCTGACGGTGGGTCTGTTTGACCTGACCTCCGACGACGTCTCGGTGCAGGCAACCTGGCTGCTCCGAAGTGCCCTGGCGAGTTACGTAGTGCTCCTGGCATTTGCCTGGCGTGGTTCCCGGATTCGAGCACTCGAATTTCGCCCCAATCTGGCGACGCTTCTGGAACACAGCCAGACATTGGAAGGAAACTTACTCCGTCGCTGGGTGGCGATCGAATATATCCAGTCAACCGAAATCAACACGAAAAATCTGCAGGAAAAGGCTCGATGGGTCGGCGCCGCATCGAGCCTGCTCTTCGTCGAAGGATTCCTGCTTTCCGCGGCGGTCGTCGCTGCGTTGCTACTGTGACTTGACGTCTCGTGGTGGCGGGAGGGGATTCGGCGTTCTTACCAAAATGTTCGATGGCCCAGGCGGCGGCAATTGCTGCGAAGCTGGAACCGGTAACGGTTTATGCGGAGTAGTAGCCATTTCGATATCCTCCATTCGATCCTCATCATTGTACCAACCTTGGCAATGCCCTACGCCGGTAAACAGCAATGGGAATCATCGCACTGCCACCTGCACCTCGTTTCACTCAGCCAGCGAACGCGCAAAGCCGTCCGGATAGCGATCACGCCATTCTTCGCGCAACACGCCGTACCCCAGGCCGTCGAAGTACTCGCCGTTGACGATCCGGGCCTTCCGGAACCGTGCTTCTTCCATGAAGCCAATCTTCTCGGCCAGGCGCATCATGCCGACGTTGCCGGACCACGTCCTGAGGTCCAGCCGCGCCAGGTCGGGCAGTGCCTCGAACAGGTAGTTGCCCCACAGTCCCAGCGCCTCGTAACCATGCCCCTTACCCCACGTGACTGGATCGTAGAGCCCGATACCCACGCTCAGCCAGTGCGTTTCCTGGCTTTCCCAGTACCAGGTAACGTGGCCAAGCAGGGCATCGGTCGCACGGTCGGCAACCACCAGGCTTTCTCGCGGAGTAGGAAATAGCCCTTCGATGATCCGGGAACGGCGACCCTCGATCATGCGTTCGACATCCCCCGAAGTGGGCTTGGCGTAGTATGGTCCGTCCAGCTCGTGCCAGCGCTGACCGGGCTGGAGCCAGAATGCCAGCGGGGCGAGATCGTCCAGCACCGCGTCGCGCAACACGATATGCAAGCCCTGAATCGAAACCTGCGCCCCGGCCGTCATTGCTCGCCAGCGAGCGATGGTTGAAATCCGCCCGGGAACCGGCGCTCCCACTCACTTCGATCGAGGCCGAACCGCAACGCGTCGTACCGCCGCCCGCCAACGACCGCCCCCTTGCGGTCCCGCGATTCCTCCATGAACCCCAGCTTGTGCGCCAACCGCACCATCCCGGCGTTGCCGGACCAGCTCGCCAGGTCGAGCCGGGGCAGGTCCGGGAGTTCCCAGAAGAGGTAGCCGGCCCACAATCCCAGGGCCTCGTAGCCGAGGCCGTACCCCCAGAGGTCCGGGTTGTAGATGACGATGTTGAGATCGATTCGATCGATATCGCCCGACCAGGTGACCTGGCCCATCATCTCGTCCGCATCGATCGAGGCGATGCTCAGGGTGGTCCGGGGCCGGGGCAGATGCGCGCTCCGCAGCAGGGCCCGGCGATCGTCCAGGATACGGGCGATCGCATCCGGCGGCGGCTGGTCGTACATCGGGCCGTCGAGTTCCTGCCACCGTTGTTCGGGCTGCAGCCAGTACGCCAGCACATCGAGGTCGTCCGGCTCGATGTCGCGCAACGTGATCCGCAGGCCGTCGATCCGGGTCGATTCGTCGCTCATGAGCGATGTTCCTGGGAGGAGCGCAACGGCGCCAAGCTCAGTGCCCGTTCCGGTCCGGCGGCCCGGCCGCGAGCGTCGCTTCGAGCGCGCTGATCCGGCGCTCGAGATCGCTCGCCCAGCGCGTCAATTCGACCGCCCAGGCCGGGCCCGGAAGACCCGGCAGGCCCGGGGTCAATGGCCGGCCGGCCTCAAGGGGCGCCTCGGCCAACGCTTCAACCGGAACCACGGCTGGCGCCGGGGCGATCCACTCGGTCAGATTCAGCGACCCCACAAGCCGCTCCACGTCGGCCCGGGTGAGCTGGATGCCGACGTTCGGTTTCCAGCGTTTGGTGCGTTCCAGCCATTCGTCGATCGAAAAGGCGAACGACCCGAACCGGGAGCTGGGCGTGCGCGGCAGGGCGTGCCGGTCGTCGGAATCCGTACGCACGATCAGCAGGGTCGGCCAGACCCGAATCTCGTTGTCGTTGTACTCCTGATCCCGGTCCAGGATCACCAGCTGGTTGGTGCTGAACCAGATCTTGAACGTGTTGACCGCCCGGATCGTTTGTTGCCACGGGTTGTCGTCCCGGCTGTTGGGAACGCGATACTCCTCCTCGATGCCCGCCCGGGTGATGGTCCACGGCGCGTTCTCGAAGCCCCGGAGCCGACCCGCGACGTGCTTGATTTCGGTCAGGATGAAGAGGGAGGGCTGGCCGGGCGGCGTGGTTTCGGAGGCCGGCGCGATCATCAGGCAGTCGATGTTGCAGCCAGCCACATCGAACTCGAACAGCGCCCAGAAGTCGTCGCTGAGGGTCGCCACCGCATCGGCGACGTCCTGGTTTTCCTGGAACCGGTCACGGTTCCCATAGTAGATATGGGCCATCGATGCTTTTTCCTTTAGGCAAGCTTTTGCGGTTTTTTCGGCTGATCGTTCACCGTATGGTCGCATGATAGGCGATTCGGGACAACCAGCCGGGGCTTGGGAATGAAACGGCGACGAAATGCGATCGCCGCCGCCGGGCAGGCGCCGCGTGCGACACTTGCGCCAGTGCCGGCGGGATTGTTCGCGACCTGGCCGTGCTCACCGCCGTTGTTCCTGGCTGCCTGGTACGAAGGCCGCGCCAACGGCCGGCCCGATCCCCGGTCCTCTTTTCGCCAATCACCCGATGAAGGATGCCGCCCACCATGCCGAATACCCCCACGCCCGCGCCGAACGTGACTGCCGCCGACTTGCGCGTGCTGCTTGGCCTCGCCGGGCTGACCATCGCCGAAGATCGCGCGCCCGCCGTGCTGGCGGACCTCAACGCGCATCTGGCCCACGCCCGTCACCTCGACCCCCTGCTCGCGGACGCGCGGCCCCCTGATCTCGCGCCCTACGACCCGGCTTTCCCGAAGATCGCCCCGGAGGCTGAAGCGGAATGACGCTCGATCTCGCCACGATCACCCTGCGCGAGGCCATGACCGGGCTCGACGCCCGTGAGTTCAGCGTTTTCGAGCTGACCCGCGAAACCCTGCTCCGGATCCGCGCCACCGAACCGGACCTTCACGCCTACGTCGAGGTCTTCGAGGAAGACGCGCTCAAGACCTCGCTTTATCACGACCGCGCGCGCGAAGCGCACAAGGCACGCCGGCCATTGATGGGCCTGCCGATCGGAATCAAGGACATCTTCGACATCGCCGGCAAGCACACGCGCTGCGGTTCGCGGATTCGGGCGGCGGTCGAGGTCGCGGCCTACGATGCCGAAACGGTCCACCGCCTGCGACGCGACGGCGCGATCTTTACCGGCAAAACCGTGACCCAGGAGTTCGCCGCCGGCGTGGTCAGCGCGCCGTGCCGCAACCCGTGGGACCTCGACCGCATTCCCGGCGGGAGTTCGGGCGGATCCGCCGCCGCGGTGGCGATGGGGACCTGTCTCGGGGCAATCGGCTCCGACACCGGCGGCAGCATCCGCATCCCCGCCTCCCTGACCGGCACGGTCGGCCTGAAGCCGACCTACGGGCGTCTCCCGCTCAAGGGCGTTTACCCACTCTCGCCGGCGCTGGATACCCCCGGGCCAATCGCCCGTTCGGTCGCCGACGCCCTGATCCTCTACCTCGTGATCGCGAACCGGGCCAAAGAGGTCGCCACTGTCGACGCCATGCTCGAACCGTTCGGCGCGACGCCGCTGGCCGGGGTGCGGCTGGGCGCGCCAGCCGGGTTCTTCACCGAGAACCTCCAGCCCGATGTGGCGGCGTCATACGTGGTGGCGATCGAGATGCTGAAATCGCTTGGGGCCGAGGTGGTCGAGGTCGATTGGGCCGAGGCCGGGGCGGCGCGTTCGGTGGCGGCGTTGATCAACCGGGTCGAATCCGCCACCGTGCATCACGATCACATCCGGGGCGACGAGGCCGACCTGATCGATCCCGACTCCCGCCTGCGGTTCGAGGTCGGAGCCCTCCTGCCGGGAGATCTCTACCTGCGGGCGACGATGGCCCGCGAAGCCGTGCGGCACAGCATCGCCCGCGTTTACGCTCGCCACAAGCTCGACGCGATCGTGGCCCCGACCCTGCCGGCCACGGCGCCCCGGGCCGATAACCTGGTCGTCGATTTCCCGGACGGCCCCGAAAGCGTCGGACCCGCCCTGACCCGGCTGACGATGCCGTGGAACGCGACCGGCCAGCCAGTCATCTCGCTGCCCTGCGGGTTCGACCGCGACGAACTGCCGATCGGGCTCTCGATCGTCGGTAAACCGGACGATGAGCTCGGCATCAGCCGCATCGCCCACCAGTACGAACAGGCCACGGCCTGGTTCCAAACCCACGCCCGGCCAGCCGTGGGGTAGGAAAGGCGGGGACATCCACAGTGTCGTAGGGGAGGCCCTGTGTGGCCTCCCTGTCGATTCCCCCGTAGTTACGGACCTGCGACACCGGGCCGGCACACGGGCCGGCCCCTACGATGTTTGCACGGCGCGGCGTTGTTGAATGTGATGATGGCGACTGCTAGAACGAGACGCAAACCGGTTCCGAATCGACGCGCAGCACCGATTCCTGGTCGAACTCGACTTCGTACAGGTCACGGATCTCTTCGATCGAGGCGCTGCTTTCGTCCACGAACTCGCCCGGGTGGAAGATGATCAGCACGATGCTCGTCTCGCCGGCGATCACGCCCTCCGAATTGAGGAACTGGCCGTAGCCTTCGAGCACGGTCAGGCCATCCGGGAAGCGCGGCGTGATTTCGGCATCAAGGAATCCAGCCCACTGCTCGGCCGTCATTTCCGAGCCATCCGGCAGGGTGGTGCCGAAGTAGAGCTCGGTGCGGATCCACGGCTCGGCGCCAACGCCGGGCGAGGTTGCCTCGCACGTGTTCGCCGGCGCGGCGGGCGTGCCCTCCACCACCGGGGTCGCCACCTGCGCCGCCGTAGCGCCCGACATCAGGATCGCAAAGGCGATGGCGATGATGCCCAGCGCCCCTCTTCTGGAGTAGGATGTGTTCCGAACCGTTGCGCCGGTGTCCATGGTTGTCCGTCCCTCCTCGTGGTTGGGTGTCGACTCGATCGACGCCGGGCACGACTGCCCGATGCCGTTTCCCACTTTACCCGACCGGACGCGCGCCGTCGTGCGTGATGAGGCCTCACCTTTCGCCCTGCCGCGATGTCCATTGGGCGCAACGCCCAGTTGCTGATGAAGGTATCCAGAGCCATGGTCACCGCCGACCTCATTGCCGCCGACACTCCAATGACGTGGGGTCCCGCCGACATCGCGGCCGCCCAACGGCGCACCGTGGGGGTGCTCGCCGCCGCCCAGATCCTCGGCGGACTCGGCACCGGTTCGGTCGC
>JBGTNF010000397.1:0-5922 GCA_041743205.1 Thermomicrobiales bacterium
TCGGCGAGCGTGTGTTCGATCGTGTCGAGACCGACCGTTGGGGCGGCGGGAAGCGCCAACATGGAAGCCCATCCTTCGTACGTACGCGGGAACGATCTCACCTAGTGTACGCACGAAGAATTAGTTGGTACAGATGCACACAGGGCCTCCCCTACATTGACTCGACATGGCGATGATGGCGTCCATCGACCCCAGGCGCCCGTCAACTTCGGTATCATTCGAACGGCGACCAACGTCACCAGCAACCAGCCACGAGAAACCCGCAAACGCGCCGCGTGACCGCGCCGGTCACTCTTCGAGGAATGTATGGCCAAGAAGTCGAAACAGGTTCAGGAAGCATCCGCCGCCAGCCGCGCCGCCAGCCAGGAAGCCGCGGCCTTGGGTCCCCAACGCCGGGGCGCGCGGCGGCCGGACGCCGTGCGGTTGCGGAAGGACCAGCGCAAGCAACAGTTCGACAAGCAGCAGAAGCAGTGGTTCTACACCAAGATCGCGATCGGCGCGGTCGCCGCGGTCGTGATCGGCGCGCTGCTGTGGGGCGGCTGGGGTCAGTACCAGCAGTGGCAGGTCTCGCGAGATGTCGAGACGTACTTCGGCGCCGAGGACTTCGTGGGCCAGCATGCCGACGCCGCAGTGCTCTACGAGCAGGTGCCGCCGACCGGCGGCGTCCACAAGGGGCTCTGGCAGAACTGCGGATTCTACGACCAGCCGATCGAAAACGAGCGGGGCGTGCATTCACTGGAACACGGCTCGGTCTGGATCACCTACGATCCCACCCTGCCCGAGGAAGACATCGAAACGCTCCGGTCCAAGGCGGAAAACTCGACCAAGGTGCTGGTCAGCCCCTACCCCGGGATGGACGCACCGGTGGTCGCCTCGGTCTGGGGCAAGCAGCTCAAGCTCGACGGCGCCAACGATGACCGGCTCGATCCGTTCATCGAGCGCTACCTCAACAACCCTGGCAACACGCCGGAAATCGGCGGTATTTGCTGGAGCGGCGTCAGCGCCACCATCAACGGCGAGCCGCAGCAGGAGCCGTACATCCGGCCGGACGGCTCGGATCCCGTCGGCGGCATCCTCGTTTCCGAGGCGACCGCCGCCGCCCAGGCGGAGAATCCCGCCTCGACGCCGTCGGCCTCGCCTGAAGCTACTCCCGCGGCAACGCCCGGCGCCTGATCAGATTTCAACGGGGCGGTCTCGCGGATCGCCCCCTCGCCAATGGATACCTCTTCATGTCCAGCCCCAAAGCGTCGCTTTGGAAAATCCGACAGGCCCAGCATCGCCAGATCGCGGTCACGCCAAAAGCATCGGGCCGCGGGTTCACCGTGCCCCTGCCCTCCACCACTCTGGCGTTGGCGGCCCTCGCGGTGATCGCGATTGGGGTGGCGGTCTTCGCGTGGCAAGCCTGGCCGCGCAACCCGGCGAACGGGTCGGCGGAAGCCGGGTTCCTGCGCGACATGTACACCCATCATTCGCAAGCGGTGGCGATGGGCATGATCATCCAGGACCGCACCGAGGATCCGGAACTCAAGGCCCTGGCGACTGACATCTCGCTAACCCAGTCGACCCAGATGGGCACGATGCTCGGCTACATGGAGCTTTGGGACATCCCGCTCGGGTCGAGCGAGCCGGCGATGACGTGGATGGGTCACCCGACCGAGGGGCTGATGCCGGGGATGGCGACGCAGGAGGATGTCGCCCGGCTCGAAAGCCTGCCAGTGGCGGAGGCGGAAACGCTCTTCCTCCAGCTCATGATCCGGCACCATCAGGGCGGCGTCGAAATGGCGCAGTCGTATCTGGATCGCGGCGACCAGGACCAGGTCGGCTTCATGGCCGACCGGATCGTCCTTCTCCAGGATTCCGAGATCGACGTCATGAACGACATGCTCGAATTGCGCGAGCAGGCGCCCGTCACTGATCCCCTCCCGGAAACTCACGAAGAGGAACACTGATACAGGATTGCGGCGCCAGCTTCAAGCGACTGGTTCCACTACACGCTGCGTAGGGTTGCGTATCCAGCGGGGCCAGCTTGCTCCGCCCGGATGGTGATGAACCTGATCTCGCCGTTCGCCCCCATCCGGGCGGACACACCATCGACAAGATTCGGGTTGGCCCGATTCGATTCGCGGTCGATGGAGGTACCGCCCCTACGACTGCCTGCCATGTGCCAGAAGCGTCACGATTTCCGGGTCGTCTCGATCAGGTCCGCCATGTCGGCGGCGGCGGGATCGCCAGATGACCGAAGGCCCGCCGCGGCGCCGGCGCGGTCGGCATCCGAGCGGTTCTGGCTCACCTTCCACTTGCCGATCAATCGCGACACCGGAATCTCGATGCCAACGATGTTGCCCAGCATTTGCTTGACGTAATCCGTCGGGGCGTCAGCCATCTTCCAGGGAACCGGCTGCTCCGACTCCATCGCCTTCGTCAGGCGGCCGACGACCCCGCGCACCCACTTCTCGTCGTCATGTACGATCAGATCGCCGTAAGCGTGGACGACCATGTAGTTCCAGGTCGGCACGACCTCGTGCGTTTCCTGCTTCGTCGCGTACCACGTCGGCGACACGTAGGCGTCAGCTGAGCCGAACACGGCCAGCGATTCGTGCTGGTGATGACCTTCTCGCCAGACATCGTTGCTCCGGGCGACGTGGCCGATCAGCGTGCCGAACTCGCCGCGCTTCGCGTCGAGCAGGAGCGGGATGTGATTGGCGGCGATGCCCTCCGGACCGATCGTGACGAGCGTCGCCAGCGGGCGCTCGGCAATCAGGCGATGCATCGTTTCGGAACGCGTTTCGGCGAAGTGGTCGGGCAGGTACACCATCGGTCGGTCCTCAGGGCGTCAAGGCAAGCGAATGCGGGTTTCGGAGGCGTCGTAGGGAGCGGGCTCCTCGGCGATTGCGGCCAGGCCGTCCCGTTCCAGGCCGTGGACGATTTCCAGCAGCCAGGGCACGTCAGCGTCCACGAAGGTGGGCCGCACGATCGGACCCAATTCGGCGACGGTGATGCCGCCCTGGGGACGGTCCCGCAAGGCGTCGACGACCCGGCCCCGGAAGTAACGGTTCGATTCCTTGAACGGTCCCTCCTTTTTCGCCTTCGCCCCACGAGGCTGCTCGACGATGAGGGTCTGGATCTCGGGGTAGGCGGCGCACGACAGTTGGAGCGGGCAGACCACGCACAACGGTTTGCGAGCTGTGCAGTGCAGCGCGCCGAACTCGATCAGCGCCTGGTTCCAGTCCCAGCCCCGGCCAACAGGCAGTGCTTCGGCTGCGAGGCGGGTGATCTCCCGGTCGTTCGCGAGGGAAGCCGGAAGTTCTGGTCCCAGGAAGACCCGGTGCAGCACCCGCCGCATGTTGGTGTCGATGAATGCAACATCCTGCTCGAAGGCGAAGCAGGCGATGGCGCCGGCGGTGTAGGGCCCGATGCCGGGCAGCTCCCGGAGCGTCTCGACGTCCGATGGGAACTCGCCGCCCCGCTCGACCACCGTCTGGGCGGTGCGCTGGAGGTTGACCGCCCGCCGGTTGTAGCCGAGCCCGGCCCAGAGCCGGATGACCTCGGCGGTGGGCGCTTCGGCCAGCGCCTGGGCGGTCGGGAATCGTTCGAGCCAGTGGTGGTAGTACGGGATGACGCGGTCGACCTGCGTTTGCTGGAGCATGACTTCCGAGATCAGGATGCGGTACGGATCACGGGTGTGGCGCCAGGGCAGGTCACGACGATTCGCTTCCCACCAAGCCAGGAGGCCGGCCTGGAAGGTGGCGATCGTCTCGGGATTTGTGGCGGGGGCGGGCATCTTCATGACGCCATTGTAGCGGCTTGGATCGACCGGTCCGAGCCACCCCCAATTGTCATTCCGAGCTCGCGAGGAATCTTGTCAACTGGGCAATGACCAACCACGTGGCTGGAAAGGGCCATCGCCGACATCGGGACGTGCGACGGGTGGTAAGCCGCGACCCCACACGAAGGCGCGCCACAGTGGTGCAGGCGAACCCAGCGTGAGCCGAAACCAAAGATTTCTCGCAAGCTCGAAATGACAATGGTTGGCTCGAATGACAATTGTCGTCAGCATCACAACGGCCGGGTTGGAGCGATCCAACCCGGCCGTTATCGAAGTGCGTGGTAACGCTACGAACGTGGCTTTTGCGGCCGCTTGATTTCACGGACTTCGGGGCGGTCGCGGACGGTGGCGACTAACTCGTGCCAGAACACGACCGGGTCCTTCGGCAGCTCGCGGAAGTTCACCTGGAGGTAGGCGCCCTCGCCATTTTCGAACATGATCGTCGGCGTCCCGAAGACACCCAATTCGCGGGCTTCGGTGTAGTGGTCCCGGACGATGGCGAAAACCTCGTCGGATTCGAGGTCAGCACGGAACTGGTCGAGGTTGAGGCCGGCCTCCGAGGCGGCCGCCTCGAGAACGTCCTGCTTGCCGAGGTTGCGGCCATCCTGGTGTCGCTTGAGGTAGAGCGCGGCGTGCATCCTGCGGAACGCGTCCTCGCCCTGCTTCACTGCGGCGTGGGCCGCCTGGAACGAACGCAGGCTGCTGGACGCGCCGTCGTTCGGCTGCTCCCAGAGCTTGAAGGACGGGTCGACCGCATTCACCTGTTCGAGCGGGAAGTACTTCCAGGTGATTTCCAGGTCATCGCCGAGCTCGGCGGCTACCTGGTCGAGCCAGACCTGACCGCCCCAGGCCCACGGGCACGCGTAATCGAAATAGACGTCGATCTTCTCAGCCAAACGATGTTCCCTTCAAATGATCCCGGAATCGCCTTGAATCGAGATTGGCAAAGCCCGCCAGGCGCGCGCCACGTGTTCCCGCGTTTCCTCCAGCGAGCCGGAGTTGTCGATCACGAGGTCGGCCCGCGCCAGCTTCGATCCCATCGGGGGTTGAGCCGCCACGCGCCGCCGCGCTTCTTCCGCCGGTAGCCTATTGCGTTTCATGAGTCTTGTCACCTGCTCTTCCGGGTCAGTGACCACCACCCAGACCGCGTCGCAGCGGTCGGCGTGCCCGCTCTCGACCAGCTTTACGGCGTCGAGTACGACCACACCGTGAGAAATGGCTTCGACCCGGCGGTCGACTTCGGCGATGACGGCGGGGTGAGTGATCCGGTCGAGGTCGGCCAGCGCATCCGTATCGGAGAAGACGATCGCGCCGAGCGCTGCCCGGTCCAGCGAGCCGTCGTCGGCCACGATGCCCTCGCCGAAGCGGTCCGCGAGCTGGCGCAGCAGCGGGGCGCCGGCGGCCACCAGCTCACGGTAGACGAGGTCGGAGTCGATGACCGTAGCGCCGAACTCGGCGAGCTGGCCGGTCACGGTCGACTTGCCGGACGCGATGTTGCCCGTGACGCCAAGCACGAAGTCAGGCACGGAAAGTGGTCCGACATGAATCGTAGTTCGTCCCGCTGCCGGGCGTTTCGCCCTCCCGCACTGTCATGTCGAGCGCCCGCGAGACATCTCCCGCCGAAGGCGGTATTCGGTCGGCGCAGCGGAACGCACCGGTTACGCCGGGGGATTCCTCGCAAGCTCGGAATGACAAAAGGTTGTTGGCGCAGTCCTTGGCTGCACGATGAAGAATACGTGCCGCCATCGACGTCCGCTGCATCGTCAGACCAGGACTTCGACGGATTTGGAGACGACTTCCCAGCGGGCGTAGGCGTCGTCGAGCTCGGACTGGGTGCGCTCGTATTCCTCGCCGAGGCGGCCGATCGCCGAGGTGTCCTCGTCGATGCTGGCGATGGCGAGGCCGTCACTGATCTCGTTGAGGCGGCCTTCGAGCTTGGCGATCAGCCGCTCGACCTGGCCCAGTTCCTTTTGCACGGCGGCATCGGTCAGGCGGCGCGGCTTGCCCTTGGACGACATCACCAGATCGACGCCGTTGGCCTCGCCGTTGAGCGGCTCGGCGACAACGGGCGCGGCGGCCGGTTCCGGCTCGGGTTC
>JBGTNF010000398.1:0-8817 GCA_041743205.1 Thermomicrobiales bacterium
GCCTCGACCACGATCGTCGACAAGCTGGACCTGCGGCCGGGCGGCCAATGGCGCTACATCCAGCGCGAAGCCGATGGCACGGAATACGCCTTCAACGGCGAGTACCGCGAGGTCACGCCGCCGGAACGCCTGGTCAACACCTTCGAGTTCGAGCCGATGCCCGGCCACGTCATCGTCGACACGGCCGTCTTCGAGGAGTTGGATGGCAAGACGAAGGTGACCGTCACGTCCCTCTTCCAGAGCGTCGAAGACCGCGACGGGATGCTCGCCTCCGGCATGGAAGGCGGCGCCAACGAGAGCTGGGACCGCCTGGGCGAACTGCTGGCGACACGTTAGGGATTCACGCCGGAACGCGGTCGATCGAGACGGTCAACCATCAAGGAGCAGGCACGCCATGGCAACCAATCGAATGTCGCAGGCGACGGGAACGTCGGCTTTTCGTACTTCGACGATCACGAACCGGGCCGGTTGGATCATCAGTGGCCTGGTCATCCTCTTCCTGCTCGTCGACGGCATCATGAAAGTGCTCCGGGCGAACGTTTCGGTCGACGCAGCGGTCGATCTCGGCTATCCCGAAAGCCAGGTCGCCTGGATCGGGATAGCCGTATTGGCCGGCGCCGTGCTCTACGCGATCCCACGTACGGCCGTCTTCGGGGCGATCCTGCTGACCGGTTTCCTCGGCGGAGCCATCGCCACCCAAGTCCGTCTCGAAGAGCCAGCCGCGCTGTTCCAGTAGCCCTGGCGGCGTCCATGGAAATGAGGTGAACGCTCCGGATAACCAGTTTCCAACACGAACAACACGCGGCGCCTGACCGAAAGCAATCATCAACGAGCATCGGGGAGATCACCAGTGAGAAAGATCGTTGCGGGTTTGTTCATGTCCCTGGACGGAGTCTTCGAGTCGCCGGAGCAGTGGCATTTCCCCTACTTCAACGACGAGATGGGCGAGGCCGTCGGATCGCAGATGGCCGGGTCGGACTGCATGCTGCTGGGGCGGGTGACCTACGACGAGTTCGCCGCCTACTGGCCGGCCCAAACCAGCGACGGCGAGGCGGGGGAAATGGCGGACTTCATGAACGAGACGCCGAAGTACGTCGTCTCCAGCACCCTGCAGGCCGCCGACTGGCAGAACACGACGCTGATCGACGGCGCCAACGCCGCGGCAGAGCTCACGAAACTCAAGCAGCAGCCCGGCAAGGACATCTCGATCACCGGCAGCGGAACCCTCGTCCGCACCCTCTTGCGTGACGGCCTGCTCGACGAGCTCCGGCTGCTGGTTCACCCGATCGTGGTCGGCCACGGGAAGCGCCTCTTCGAGGAAGGCGACCAGATCCCGCTCACGCTGGTGGACTCGAAGACATTCGGCACGGGCGTCCTGGCCCTCACCTACCACAAAGCCTGACGGGGTTCACATTCCAGGCCACGACGCGACGCCCCGGATGCCCCGGCGGCGGCATCCGGGGCGTCCGGGCAAAGCCCTTGCGGCGAGTGTTCCGAGTGGATGAACGACATGCCGAAGCTGGGTTTGGCTCGAAATCCGAGTCCGCCACCCGGTCCCAGCCTCCGCGCAAGCCACGAGAAGCGTTCGCTTGCGCCTGGCGCCATGCTGGTGGGGCCACATTGGACGCCTCGGTCGCGAGGCGTCCGGGCGTGCGCGAGGAACGTTCGACGGGCGTTACGCCTGTGGAGGGACAAGATGCCGATCATCGCCGGCAAGATTCACGTCGCCCCGGAGCGCCGGGACGAACACGTGGCGAGCATGGCGGCCTTCGTGGAAGCCACCCGATCCGAGCCAGGCTGCCTGGACTTCTCCATCACGGCGGACCCGGTTGAGGCGGGCCGCGTCGACCTCCTCGAACGGTGGGCGCCCAACGACCAGCTCCGGGCGTTCCAGGCCCGGGCGGAACCGCCCGACCTCGACACCGAGGTGCTTGGCGAGGACGTCACGCTCTACGAAATCGGCTCCCCGGGACCCACGTTCCCGGAGTGACCGTCTTGCCGTCGCTTTATCATGGAGAGGGATCGATCGTGCGCGGAACCGTTTCTTGAGGATGGCATGACGCGGCGCCGGATCGACACGAAGGGACCAGATGACATGAGCACCAGCGGTTTGCCGGCGAAACGGCGCCAGCGCCTGCACGAGGTCATGGCCGGTCACGTCGAGCGCGGGGCGATTCCCGGCTACGTCACGCTGCTCAGCCGCCACGGCGAGGTTCAGGTCGACGCCTTCGGCACGCTGGCGGTCGACGGCGATCGCCCGATGCGGCGCGACACGATCTTCCGGCTCGACTCGTTGAGCAAGCCGGTCATGGCCGCCGCGGCGATGACCCTGGTCGATGATGGAACCCTGGCCCTGGACGACCCGGTCGACCCTTGGCTCCCGGAACTGGCCGACCGCCGGGTGCTGCGGGCGATCGACGGACCGTTGGACGACACCGTCCCGGCCAACCGCCCGATCTCGTTGCGCGACCTGCTCACGATGCGCCTGGGGCTCGGCTACCTGATGGACCCCGGCGCCAGCGACTTCCCGATCCAGCACGCCATCAACGACGCCGGATTGCTCCAGGACCCGACGAAACCGCAGGGACCGGCAGCGCCGGACGAGTGGCTGCGTCGCCTCGGCACATTGCCGCTGGCCCACCAACCGGGAGAGCGCTGGCTGTACAACCTGGGCACGGATGTGCTCGGCGTGTTGCTGGCGCGCGTCACGGGCCAACCGCTCGAAGCGGTGCTCCGGGCGCGCATCCTCGATCCCCTCGGCATGCGCGACACGGCGTTCAGCGTGCCGCCCGGGAAGATCGACCGCCTGCCCGACTGCTACATGCCCAACCCGGAGACCGGCGCCCCGGACCTCTACGACGCCGCGGCCGACAGCGACTGGGGACGCCCACCCGCCTTTCCATCCGCCAGCGGCGGACTCGTCGCGACCGTCGACGACTACCACGCCTTCGGCCAGATGTTGCTGGACGGCGGCGCGATGGGCGACAGCCGCATTCTGTCGCAGAACTCTGTCGATGCGATGACCACCGACCAGATCACCCCGGAGCAAAAGGCCAGCTCGCCGTTCTTCCCCGGATTCTGGGACGACCGCGGCTGGGGCCTCGGGCTGGCGGTGACCACTGCCCAAGACCGCGCCGGTCCTTCGCCCGGCAGCTTCGGCTGGGATGGCGGCATCACCACCTCGTGGCGGTCGGACCCGCGGGCGGGCTTGGTCGCCATCCTCATGACCCAGGTCTCCTACGCCGCCGAGGTCTCGACCGATTTCTGGAGCCTCGCCTACGAAGCCATCGACGAGTGACCAACCCGCGTCTCGATCAAGGAGCAGCCATGTCCACCCCGGCGCCGCTCGACCAAGAGTGGCAGGTCTTTCTCGCCGAACCGCACATCGCCGTGCTCAGCGTCGCCAGCGACGACCATCGTCCACCGCACACCGTCCCGCTCTTTTATCACTACCAGCCGAACGGCAACGTCACCTTCTTCACGGGCACACAGGGCCGAACCGCCCGCAAGACGCGCCTGATCGAGCGCGCGGGCCGGGTGAGCCTGTGCGTGCAGAAGGAGGACTTCCCGTACAAATACGTGACCGTCGAGGGCACGCTGCTGAAGATCGATCGGCCGCCAACCGCCGACCAGGTGGTCGCCATCGCGCGCCGCTACATGCCCGACGATGACGCCAGGGCGTTCACGCAGGGGGAGCTCGACGACCCCAACAGCCGGATCATCGTCTTCACGATCCGTCCCGACCGCTGGTTGACGTCCAGCTTCGGCGACGACGACACCGGTTGATCCGCATCGATCGATCCGGAGGATGACGCCGAACATGGCCAGCAGTGGATTCTCGACGACCCGTCTCCAACGCCTGTACGAGGTCATGACCGGTTACGTCGAGCGCGGCGAAATCGCCCGCCTGGTCACCGTTCTTGCCCGCCGGGGCGAGGCGCCCATCGACGCCATCGGCGTGCGGGATCTCGCCTCCGGCGCGCCGATGGGCCAGGACACCATCTTCCGGATCGCCTCGATGACGAAGCCAGTCACGGCGGCCGCAACGATGATCCTCATCGAAGAAGCCCGGCTGCGGCTGGACGATCCGATCGACCCGTGGCTGCCGGAGCTGGCCGACCGCCGGGTGCTGCGCACGATCACGAGCCCGCTGGGCGACACCGACCCGGCCCATCGCCCGATCTCGGCCCGCGACCTCCTGACGATGCGCATGGGCATCGGGGCGATCATGGAGGCGCCGGGCGCGGCCCGGCTCCCCAAACATTCGACCGCGATTTCTGGAGCCTGGCCTACGCCGCGCTCGACGACTGACCCCCGCCTTGCGGTTCGGCGAGTCGTTTATCCAACCAGATGGAGCATGCCATGGCCACCGTCGTTTCCCGCCAAACCCTGATCGACGCCGAGGGCGACCCCACCTTCCGGGGCAACCGGTACGGTGCCGCCAACCTCTCGTACATCCTGGTTGAAGCCGCCCCCGGCGAAGGACCCCGCCTGCACCGCCACGCCTATGAAGAGGTCTTCATCGTGCTCGAAGGAACGGCCACGTTCACCTTGGGTGAGGAGACGGTGGTGGCCAGTGCCGGCAACACGGTCGTCGGCCCGGCCAACGTCCCGCACCGGTTCGTCAACAGCGGGCAGGGCGTGCTCCGGCAGGTCGACATCCATGCCACTGGCGATATCGTGACCGAATGTCTCGAAGACTGACTGGTCCCAAAGAGGGGCCACATCGATGATCCCGGCCGGGGCTCAGTCACGTCACGTCGAGTGAAGTCCAGCTGGCCCGCATCGTCTCACTGATCGAAAGTCCACGCCTGAACTAATCGGATTTGCGCCACGTCGACCTTTCCCAGACCGTGAATCCCAGGCGTTCCAGATTCCTCGCACTTGGTGAATGATGAGCGGCGGTGGCCACGGCCCAGCCACAACCGGCTTGCTGGGCAACGCGGAGCCGATGGCGCAACAGCAGCCCCTGCGCACCCCTTCCGCGGTCAGCCGGAAGAGTTGCCGCACCGCCAAGCACGGCGATGGTCCCATGTATCGTCATGCCCGCAACGGCGATCAGACGACCGTCATCCCGGACCACGAAACACTGGACTTGACGATCTCGATGTTCGGATTCGATGAACTGGGCAACGGCGCCCTCCACCCGATAGGCAGCGAGGAGCACGGTCAGGAACTCATCCAGTCCGCCTTCGGTTACCGACTCGACCTGGACCACGTCGCTGAGAGATGATTCTGTCGTCTCCTGCCCGGGGCCCGACAGGCTACGCACCGCGACCGGCCGCCATCCGCTCCTGGTGAATCCTTCGGTCAGGAACGCTTCGACAATAGGCTCAGGGTCACTGTACAGAACGATCGCTGGCGGCACAGCGCCCCAACGCCCATCATCGAGCACGTTCCGCAGATGATTAAGGGCCGAAGGTTCAGTCAAAACGATCGTGGACAGAAACCCCAGCCCTGGATCGGATGCCCGGTTCGCGAACATCCCGTCGCTTTCCCAGCAGTCGAAGTCTCCGGACAACGCATTGAGCCGAGCAGCACGGAACGCAAGAGCCGTTCGCTCCTGCAACGCTAACTGGATGTGCCGAGGATTGAGCATCGCGGGTCTCTTCAGACGGACTGAACATGGACCTATCGCCGGCGGGGGTTCACGATACGGAGGATGACGACCCGATCCGGCTCCTGACGGTACTGGATGACCTGATGCCGAAGATGATACTCGCGGATGTTCGAGGCGCGTCCTTCGGCGGGATGACCGATTTCCGGGAGCTGTTGAATGAGGTGAAGGCATCGTCCAGTATCTGGTCGTAGATGTCTCGCTGACCCGAACCCCAGGTCTTGAAGGTGTAGTGAAGAATCGATCGACGATCCTGCTTCGCTTGCGGGGTGACCTGAAGACTAATACGTGACGTCATAAGGTATCGGCTTCCCTTGACGCGCGTCCTCTTCAGTTTGTCGACGGATTCGATCGCGAAGTTCCGGCGTCCATTCTTCCGCTTCACCGCGACCGGCCTGGGCGATCGCTTCAATGAGGACGTCGTCTTCCTCCCAACGATATTCGCCCATCGCCTGCTCGACCACATTGGCGATCACGGCGTCCGTGTTTTCGTAGCGGCCTTCGGCGACCTGCCGGTTGATCCAGGACTGGATATGTTCGGGCAACGTGATCGTCATCGACATGGTGGCCTCGATTCCGGAAAGGGGTCGATCGTTGATTCCATTATACGGAGAGACCGGGCACGTTTCGGCGGCGCCACACCACCGCCGCACAGATGCCGGCTACCGTCCCTTGGTGCCCCAAAGAAAGGCCGTAGCAACCGAAAACGTACCATCACCCTGTTCAACGCGGGGTTGCACATATGCCGTGAAACGAACTCGTTCATCCGGCGCCAGCGCCTCATCCATCGCCTCGATCAGCGTCGGGGCCAGTGGGTTGGCCGCACGTCCAGCGTATGTCTCCCAACCTTGCGGGACATGCGGCGCAACATCGAGGTGCAGTTCCAGGTGAATTTCACCGAACCCCGCCGCCTGCGCAAAACTCAACAGATCGCGTTCATCGAAATCCAACATGGGATCGATGCCCGTTGGCTGGCGACTGTTGAAGATGGCATCGATGCGTTGGGCGAGATCTTGTACCGGCGCAATGTCGTAGCCATCGAAAAGGTGGTCCGGCTCGCGATGCGTGAGCCTGTTGATCGGCTCGTAGATGGAGATGCGCCCGCCGGGCCGCAGAACACGCGCGAACTCGGCGAACGCTTCACGCTTGCGGTGGACGTAGGCGAGGACCGAGCGGGTGGTGACCACGTCGACCGAGCCGCTCGGGATCGCGCCAAGGTCATCGGCTGAAGCGCGCAGGAATGTGCAACGTTGTGCGACATCCATGCCGACGGCAAGTTGCCGCGCATGGTCGACCAGATCCTGCGAGACATCGCTGAAGATGACGTGGCCGTCCGTACCCACGCAATCCAGCGCGCCGAAGGCGATCAACCCATCTCCGGCGCCAACATCCAACAGCGTTTCGCCGGCGACAACCTGGCCGTTGGCGATCACGCGGTCACGAATCTTGCCAACGCGAACCAGCGTGCGCTTGAGTTCGTCGGGATCTCCGCCATGGCGCCGTTGGAGCAGCCAGTTCGCCCACATGTCCTTCATTTCCTCGACCATCCAGTGCCCTATCCATTCATGAACGTGCCGGCGCCACCCTACCCGGCTGCGCGCCCGAGCGCGCGCTCATTCTCCCGAATCCAGGCAAGGTCGGCGTTATACGACCCAACGTGATCCTCCGCCAGGTGCGTGGCCACGCCCGGATCGCCAGCCGCGGCGCGCGCCAGGATGTCGTCGCGCAACCCTTCGACCCGGGTAATCGCCATCTCCAGCAACCCGGTTCGGTCCGCCAGCCCGTAGGCGTCGAGGAAGAGCGCCAGACGACCCATCCGGTCCGGCGGTTCGCTGAAACCGAACACGCGGCAGCCGGCATCGCCCGCGAACGGCACGAGGCGGTAGGCGGCGTAGGCGATGTCCCACATCTTCGGTCCCGGCCCGGCGACGTCGAAATCGATCAGGCCGACCGGGGCCCCCTCCTGGTAGACGATGTTGTAAGGCGCGACATCACTGTGGCAGATCACTTCCCAGCGACCCGGATCGGCATCGCGGTAGCGCCACGGCAGCTCCTCCCAGCCCGGCTGGATCGTCGCCGCCTCGTGGTAACGCCGCAGCATCCGGGCGCAGGCCATCAACGATGCATCAGTCGTCATTTCCCTTGTCAGCGGGTAGTTGCCGACCTCACCGGGGATCATCGTCAGCGCCTCGCGGCCCCGGACGTCGAATCCCAACACCCGGGGCGATTCCGGGAACCCGGCCACTTCGAGCTGGCGCAGCAGGGCATGCACCGCCGCCGTCCACGAATGCACCGGTCGCCGCACCGTCTCCCCCACCTGCACGACGACATTCTCGTTCCCGCCCGCAAGGACGATTTCCGGTTCCTGCATGGGCATCCTCGAAACCTTCCTCATTCCCAGCCGGTACGTTGGGCGATCCAGCGCCGGGCCACCGCGCCCTGCGCTTCCTGGAACGCCCGCAGGCCGGGCAGCCCCTCGACCGGCGGCCGGGCGCCCTGGCAGGTGAAGAACCCGGCGATCTCGATGATCCCCAGCGTGACGTGCTCGGGATCGGCTGTGCGCGGTCCGTCAAGCCGGGCGATGAGATCCTCCGGCTCTGGTCCCCCCTCCATCGCCACGCTCGGCGCGAACCCGACGGCGTCGATCCAGGCCGCCCCGACCCGGGCGTGTGGCCAATCGACGATCACCACCCCAGTGTCCGTGAGCAGCATGTTGTCGCCCCGCAGGTCGAGGTGGAGCAGGGTCTCGCCCCGGCTCGCCGCCTCGACGCGTTCCTCGGCCTCGATCAGGCGGTCGAGGTGCCGGGCCACCCAGGGGTCGATATCCGGCGGATCGTCGAACTTTAGGCGGAACCAGTTGCCGCCGCCCAGCGGCCCGAAGGTCGAAATGTCGCCGATCTCGCTCCCCGCCACCGGCGACGGGGTGAGGTCGGCGGTGAGCCGGTTGAGCGCCGCGATCACGCGGTCGAGCTCAGGCGCAACCCACGGCTGGGCGGGTGGGCGCCCCGCGATATCCTCGAACACCAGCACCACCCAGCCGTTGCCGCCGTTGCCGCCCTCATCGAGCGACCACAGCAGGCGGGGCGTCGGAGCCACGAGCGGAAGGCGCGACGCCACCAGGATCTCCCGGCGGTGAAACGTCGGCGCCACCGGGTTGGGCTCGCCGCAGACCGCCTTGGCGAAGACGCGCCGTCCGGATT
>JBGTNF010000399.1:0-1768 GCA_041743205.1 Thermomicrobiales bacterium
ATGGGGCAGGCGCTCGCGATGGATGGCTACCGCGCCAAAGCCTTCCTGATGACCAAGGATTGCGCGCACGACCGGGTGGCTTCGCACTCGATGGTGAAGCTGGAAGAAAGTCTGGCGCTGCTCCAGACCGACTACCTCGACCTCTGGCAGATTCACGAGGTGGTCTGGGAGGAGGACCCGGACAAGATCTTCGCACCCGGCGGCTCGGCCGAAGCGATGCTCAAGGCGAAGGAACAGGGCAAGGTGCGCTACATCGGGTTCACGGGCCACAAGTCCCCGGATATCCACCGCCGGATGCTGTCCCAAGGCTTCCCCTGGGACGCGGTGCAGATGCCGCTCAATGTCCTCGACGCGCACTACGCCAGCTTCGAGCGCGAGATCGTGCCCATTTGCCAGGAACAGGGCATCGCCGTGATCGGCATGAAAACCAACGCCGGCGGGCACCTCAACGACACCAACCTGGGCATCTCGCCGGAGGAGGCGCTGCGCTACGCGATGGGCCTGCCGGTCGCCACGATCATCTCCGGCATGGATTCGCTCGAAGTGCTGCGCAAGAACATCGCGGTCGCCGACGGCTTCGAGCCGTTCTCGGACGAGGAGCGGGCCGCCCTGCTGGCGCGCAGCGCCCCGCACGCGGAGGATGGCGTCGCCGAGCCGTTCAAGTCGTCCCGCAAATTCGAGGGGACCGAGGGCCGGAAGGCCAACGGTTACCCTATTTCTGCCTAGAGTGGGCGCCGGAATGCCCACAACGACACCGCCCGGCCTCAAGCGAAGCCGGGCGGTGTCGTGCTGTCGTGACGGGATGTAACTGCTACTGCCCGAGGACGCATTCCTCGAACACCTCTTCAGGAACAGCGGCAAAGGTCAATTCGACGGTCTCTTCTTCGAACTGACCTGAGGCATCGGGCCGCAGGATGGTCAACTGGACTGTGTCGCCAGGCTGGAAATCCAGCAGGACGGCCGCCAGCCCTTCCTCCTGCCCGAGTTCCCGGGCATCGACGGCGGTGATGATGTCGTCAACCTGCAAGCCGGCATCTTCGGCGGGCGTGCCTTCTGAAACGTTCAGCACGTACGTCGCGCCAATGACGTCGAGTTCCAGCGCTGCCGCGGTGCCCGGATCGATCTGGCGCTGACCGATGCCGATGAACGGCGCCGCGATCGTTCCGGTCTCGATCAGTTGCTGGGCAACGTCCACCACCAGGTTGCTTGGTACGGAGAAGAACAAGCCCTGCAGAATCTCGCCGCCCTGCCCCTGCGGCAGCCCGAGCGTGTTGACGCCGATCACCTCGCCCTGCGTGTTGAATAATGGTCCACCGGAATTGCCAGGGTTGATCGCGGCGTCGTGCTGGATCAGATTGGCGTAGTTCTGGCAGTTCGATCCGCCAGCTCCGCCGAAACCGTCACGATCCAGCCCGCTGACGACGCCGGCGGTCACCGTGTTGGTGAAGGCTCCCAGCGGCGAGCCGATCGCTACCACGGGCTGGCCCGGCTGCAACGCGTCGGAATCCCCAAATGGCACCACGCCGGGAACATCGCTGGGGTCAATCTTGACCACTGCCAGGTCGTCCCGCGGGTCGCTGCCGATCAACTCCGCTTCGACTGTCGTGCCGTCGAAGAGCGCCACGGCGTATTCCTCGCCGCCCGTGACGACGTGCCAGTTGGTGACGATGTGGCCTTCCTCGTCGATGATGAAGCCGGTGCCGGTGCCTTGGGGAACCGCCTGCAATTCGCCGGTCATCTCGTTTTCAAGCGTGGTCACGTTGTAGAC
>JBGTNF010000400.1:0-2912 GCA_041743205.1 Thermomicrobiales bacterium
CGGCGCCCAGCTCGCCGCGCCGGAGCGGCGACCGCTGGTGCTGGTGGGCGACGGCGCCTTCCAGATGACCGGCATGGAACTGTCGACCTCGCTGCGCTACGGCCTGAACCCGGTGGTGGTGGTGCTCAACAACGGTGGTTACCTGACCGAGCGGCTGATGGTCGACGGCGCGTTCAACGACGTGCTGCCCTGGAACTACGCCCGGCTCACGGATGTGCTCGGAGGCGGCCGGTCGTTCCTGGTCCAGACCGAAGAAGAACTGGATGCAGCGCTGATCGACGCGGCGAACTCCGCCGAGTTGTGCCTGCTGGAAGTTCGGCTGGACTCACGGGACGCCTCACCCGCCTTGCGGCGGTTGGCCGAGGGCCTGGCCGTCTCGAAACCGTAATCCCGATCATTAGCCAGAGGACGACAAAGCGCCAGTCGCCGGTTGGCCCCGACCGCGCGATGTCAGGTGACGCGGAGCAGAGAGTGCCCCAGGCCCGGACGCCGACGCCATGAGCAGGGCGGGCTTGTAGGTGCGCTCGCCGATCGCTTCCGGACGGCGGAGATTCCAGAGCGGACATGTATAGTCTAATGTGACGCGCTTTGGCGGTAGGGCCATTGCGTAGATGCTCCAGTGATGTTGGAATGCCGCTGACTGATGATGAATTGCGCCAACGTGGCGTCGCGTTGCCGCCGTATCCAGGAATTCCGGGCGTCCGTTTGTGTACGACAGGGACCCATGCACCGATGAACCAACCCCGTGCGAACGGAATCGGTCTGCCTGACACGGGGACCGTTCCACGAATCCTCTGTTCGATGGGGGCCATCGCCCGCGGCCCGCACGCGGTGAGCGAGCGGCGGATCGTCGAAATCGCGCCAGAGCTGCAGGTCGACGGGATCGAGGTCATGATCTACGGCTCCTGGTACGGCCGGCTCGATGACGTGGCCGATCACCTTGCCCGAACCGGCATCGCGACGCCGGTGACGCATGGCGAGAAATCGATTGGCCCCGACCTGGTCGCGGACGACAGCATCCACCGCGACCGGGCACTACAGCGGTTCGACGACAACTGCCGGTTCACGGCGCGGATCGGCGCCGACCGGGTGGTGCTTCACCTCTGGGGATTGCCGGACGCCGACTCCCGCATCGACCATCAGCTCGAGGCGTTGCCGACCCTCCTCGACATCGCCGATCGGCACGGCGTGATGCTGGCGGTGGAAGCCATTCCCTGCGTGGTGCACGATCCACTCACGCTTATCCACCGGGTGGTCGAAACGGATGGCCGGGCGCGCGTCGCCCTGGACACCGAGTTCCTGGCTGTGCATGGCCAACTCGACGAAGTCTTCGCGGCCGACTGGCTCTGGGAGCCCGGAATCGTGGCGCACGTGCACGTCAAGGAATACGATGGCGACATCGTCGACCCGGCCACGGGTCGCCGCCGCTACCTCCACCCCGGCGAGGGCCAGATCGGGTTCGACCGCTGGTTCGAGCGCCTTTGCCACCGTGGCTATCACCAGGCGATCAGCCTGGAATCGCCGATCGCGGCGGACGACGGCTCCGTGAACGTCGAGTCCGCCAACGATCACCTGCGCCGGTTGCGCGCCCAGGTGCAGACCGCCTGGCGCGCGGACCCTCGCCGCTGACGGCTTCGACAAGGTTTTTCACATCTTTCCCCCATAGTTGACACCGAAAACCACACTGTGTCATATATGCGTACGCTCACCGTGTACGTTCGTTGCCACATGGCCGGGTTCGCCCGCCAGAACGGCGCGACAGACCACGGTTCGTCCGCGGATTCCGGGTTCTGGCTGGACCCGCCGCGGATTTCGCGCCGGTTCGATCAAACTGCTTTTGGCTGAAGCATGAACCCGGCGCGCGTTTTTACGTTCAAACCCGGTTTCCACGGCTGCGAGATGTCCGTCCGTCGCATCGTGGAAACCGCCTCGGGGAGGGATTCACCGTTTTGTTCAATCCACGATTCCGCAACCTGTCGTCGGCCCGTTCGGTCGCGTCTGTCTGGCAGCGCGTCCTCACAGCGGGCATGATGCTCGCCATCGTCTTCAGCCTGCACACGTCGGTTCCGGCCGCCGCCCAGGCGGGGTCGTACGAGGCCACCGCCAATCTCAACGTCCGCGAGGAACCGGCAGCTGGCGCGCCGGTCGTTGGCGGCATCCCCAGCGGCGGCGCGGTGGAGGTGACTGGGCCGGCCGGGAATGGCTTCTACCCGGTCAGCTACAACGGCATCGCCGGGTTCGCGTCAGTCGATTATCTGGAGCCGGCCGGCGGCGCCAGTGACGCGGACGACGCAGGCCAAAACGAACCCGCCACCGTGGCCGGTCCGACCGGCACGCGCTACACCGACGCCCGGCTCAACCTGCGCAGCGGTCCGGGCGCATCGTTCAACGTGGTCGCCACGATGCCGTCTGGCGCGGCGGTCGAACTCACGGGCGACACCGCCAACGGGTTCTCGGAAGTGACCTGGAACGGCAATGCCGGCTGGGCGGCGACCGGGTTCCTGACCACCGAGGGCGGTCAGGCCGAGCCCTCTCCGGCTCCGTCGACGCCAACCTCGACGCCCGTGACGCCGACCGCGGCCGCGACGACTCCACCTTCCGCATCGGCGGCTATCGGCGACACCCTGGTCGGGACGGCCGTGGTGAGTACGGTTGGTCTTTCGCTTAACCTGCGCAGTGGGCCCGGATCGTCGTTCGGCGTCGTCCGCAGCCTGCCCAGCGGAGCGCAGGTCGACGTGATGGGCGCCGCCCAGAGCGGGTTCCTGCCCGTTCGGTACCAGGGTACCAAGGGGTGGGCCTCGGCTGACTTCCTGCGGACGGGGTCCGGCGGCACGCCGGCGACGCCCACCGCAACCCAGGCGCCATCGACACCGGCGCCCACCGCCACGGCAACGGCTCCCGCCACCAACCCG
>JBGTNF010000401.1:0-3918 GCA_041743205.1 Thermomicrobiales bacterium
GGCTGCCACATCATCGAAGAACTCCCAGCACGCCCGGAGTAGCTTCAGCCGTCGCTCCAGGACATCCGGCTCCATCGCACTGCTGTCCAACTGTGACGACGCGAATGAAATGCCCCAGAAGTCCGTGGAGCCAGTCCCTTCATAGCGCTCCACAATCTCCACGCCCTGCTGCCCATCGAACTCGGTCACCAAGCCAGCCTGTTCTGCGATCGGTCGATACCGACTCCGGTACTGCTGAAACGTATCCAGGGCGATCTCTTCGGTTTTTCCACCCCGGTTCCAGCCTGGCCAATCCGGGGCGTAGGCCACGGCTTTCTTGCCCTTCTTGCCGAGTTCGATATTCACGCGCAATTGACTGGTCATAACGATACCCTTCCGGTGAGGACCTTGTCCTGCATTTCTCAAGAGTGATCCAGAAGGCTCCAGTCCATGCAGCGATTGACGCAGTCGCCCGGTAGGCATTGTGCCAGGTCGACTCAACTGAATTTGAAGCGGCAATCGACCCGATTGGCGTGGATTGGGGAAGGCTCGCGAGCGATCAGGCCGGCGAGATAGATGCGCCTGCGGAGTTGCAGAGTTCCGAGCTGACCGAGAGCATCGAACGTGGTGATTGCAGGATGGAGAGGTGCTGCCCGGCACTCTTGCCGCCTTCGGCCGGTTCGGGCCTTGGCGCCAGCTCTACCAGGGCCGGACAAACCCTTCCGGGTACTGGCCGCCCCATTGATCGATCAGTCCGGCAAAGTGCTCCCATTCCTGCACATCGCCCTCCAACAGGTTCTCCACGCCGAGACGCACCAGGAAATGCCGGAGTTCGGACATGCGCACCACGTTCTGCGTGATGACATACAGCGCGGTTCCGCCATAGGACTGCGGGATGCCATAGTTGTCGAGGTAGGTGGCTTTCTGCTTTTCGTCGCCGCCGGCAACAACCGCCCGAACTGCTTCTTCGAACTTGTCGCAGGCGATCTTGTGGGCCTCGAGCGTGTCCGGAATCGAAGCATTCTCGGGCAACGGCTCCGCCGGCGCCGCTCCGCTAAGCCAGGCGGTCTCGCGTTCGATCACGTTCACCAGGTGCACTGCCGTTTTCCGGTACGTCCCGTGCCCGAAGTCGAACTCGCGATCCAGCTGCTCGTCCGACAGCGGAAGCGCAGCTTCGAGAAACCTGTCGTTGAACCATCGTCCGTGCTCCAACAGTCGTTCTATCAACCCCATGATCGGACCCCCTCATCCTGGTAACCAACCTGATGCGATTTTGCGAATCGTGCGTTTTTACGTCGGAAGTCGGACCTCTGGGCAGACCATTCCGGCTTGACCGACCACTCGTTCCCTGCCGAAAGCAGCGACAAGTCTGCATCTCGCGCGCTGCCGCCAGTTGCACCTCGATGTGCTCGCGATAGTCGGCCAGATGCTCGGCCTTGGAGTGGCCAGTTCCGGCGGTGACATCGCTGTCGACCCTCACCTTGTTCCACTCCGATCCATGCCCTGCAGGTCGTTCATTGCTGGCAGGCATTGTACCGGGCCGCCCGGAGGATGTCGTAGATAGCAGGTAGCAGATAGGACGTCGTAGGCAATGTGAGAACTGGTGCGTTCTGTCCTACCGACTATCAACTACATCCTACCTACTATATCCTCGGCCAAGTCCTTGTCTTCCATTTCCCAGGCGTGGTCGAGAACGTGCCAGGCCATGCGTCGAATCGCGTAGCGCACCGGCCACCCCTTGTCCGTCACCGGCTGCCCGTCGCGGCGAGCGGGAATGGCGGCGTAGACCGCCTCGTGGTGGGCCCGGACCGCATCCAGATCGAAAGTATCGAACGGCGGGGTGCGCACCCCGAGCTGGCGTGCGTAACTTCGGTCGGCCTGGATGACGTGGTCCAGAAGCTTGTCCCGATCGCGCCCACCGCCGCGCGGCCCCTTCCGCAATTCGGGAGACACCTCGGACACCACCTTGTCGAGGAAACGCCAGCTCGCCCGCAGCACCGCCACCTGCCGTGCGCACTCGTCAGCATCCATCGATTCCCGTTCCAGGGCGTGGATGGCATCGGGAACCCCGAAATCGGTGACGCCGGCGCCCTCGACCGTGTCGATCACATCGACGTGGCCGCCAGAATCGGGAATGGCCGCGATCCCTGCCAGACGCAGGACGGCGTTGTAGCGCGTGCGATAGGCAAGTAGCTCGTCGATCGCCGCGTCGGTTGTCTCCTTCCCCGACCGGCTCCACCCGGGCCAGTCGACCGCCGAGGCGAACACCTTCTGCTTGCCGGTTTCGATGACGATGCGAAGGTCGGTCATCCCGTGGCTCCCTCCGAAACACGTTGCCGCGTTCAGCGCCAGCTTCGGAACGCGGCGCGAATGTCCTCGACCAGCAGTTCCGGCTCTCGAGCGCCGCGAAGTGGCCGCCGCGCGGCATCTCGGTCCAGCGCTCGACCTGGAAGTACCGCTCCGCAAATGCACGGGGCGCATTCAGGATGTCCTTCGGGAACATCGCAAATGCCGCCGGCACGTTGGCGCGCTCGCCAGCGTGGTCGGGTGGCGGAGTGTGCATCGGTTCGTAGTACACGAGGAAGGAGCTGCCAATCGTCCCGGTCGCCCAGTAGATCGTGAGGTTGGTCAACAGGTCGTCTTTCGAGAAACGCCGTTCGATCTCGCCGTCGCAATCGCTCCAGACGCGGAACTTCTCGACGATCCAGGCCGCGAGACCAACCGGCGAATCGTTCAACCCGTACCCGAGCGTCTGCGGTTTGGTCGACTGGATCATGGCGTAGGCGCCTTCCGCCTGGCCCCACGCCTGACCCGCGTCGAAGTAGGCGCGTTCCGCTTCGGAAAGGTCGATGATCGTGCCGGCGGCTCGGGCCACATTGAGGTACGGCACGTCGGTCAGGTGGATGCCGATCAGCCGGTCGGGATACGCCAGCGCCAAGGCCTGCGTCACACCGCTGCCGATGTCGCCGCCGTGCGCCCCGAACCGCCCGTATCGCAAAACGTCACGCATCAACCGCGCCCAGAGGCCCGCGATCCGGGTCGTCGTCATCCCGCGCTCAGCCGGCTTATCCGAAAACCCGTAGCCGGGCAGCGAGGGCACGATAATGTCGAAGGCGTCGCTGGGGTCGCCGCCGTGGCTGGCGGGATCGGTCAGCAGCGGAATGATCTTGTGCATCCGCCAGAACGAGTCGGGCCAGCCGTGGGTGAGCAGCAGCGGGATCGGGGCCGGTCCTTTCCCGACTTCGTGGATGAAGTGAACGCCGAGCCCGTCGATCGCGGTTCGGAAATGGGCGAAGCGATTGAGGGCGGCCTCCTGGGCCCGCCATTCGAACCCGTTGCCCCAGTACCCCACCAGCTCCTGGAGGTACTCGCGATTGGTTCCGTAGTCCCACCCCGCGTCGCTGATCTGATCTGGCCAGCGAGTCGTCGCCAGCCGTCGCTGGAGATCGTCGAGGGTGGCCTGGGGGATGTCGATGGTAAAAGGCGTCGTAGTCATAGGGTTCGCCTCCATTGGGACGACCGTTGGTGGTCAACGATGCAACAGCGCCGCAAGTCCCTCGCCCGGTCCCGGTTCGTTACCCAAGCATGTACTGCAGGGCGGACGACCCCTGTCCGCCTTTCGCCCATAGGGTGAACCATTCCCCTGGTCCGGACAACAAGTCAGGTGATGGACATCCCATCGAACAGGCCATCGGATCAGATCAGGAAAGGACCACGCTCATGCACCGGCGTCACCTGTTGCAATCCACCGCGCTTGCCGCTTCGTCCCTGGCGCTGGCAGCCCCAACTGGTCACGCGCTGGCCCGGCAGGCGCCTCAGGCATCTCCGCAGGCCACGCCGATCGTTCCGGAATACGACGACGAACCGGTCGATCCGCGGGCTCGCGAGCTCGTCGCCCGGCTGGCCGGGCTGGCGCCCCTGGCGGTGCTCGAAGCGCTC
>JBGTNF010000402.1:0-4159 GCA_041743205.1 Thermomicrobiales bacterium
GCCGTCACCGAACCGACGGCGGCCCAGGAGGGCGAGGCCAGTTCGGACCGGCCGCTCGGCAACCTGGAGGCGATGCAGGCCCGGCTCGACGAGATGAACGCCGACCCCTCGCAATGGGGCCGGGACCTGTGGACCGATCCCGACATCGAGAAGCACCCGGTGATCCGGGCACTGCGGGTCGATTTTCCCGACGACCTGCTCGACATCATCCGCTTCCGCGACGAAACCACGATCCACGTCAACCGCGAACGGTTCCGTGATATCGCCTTCTACCTGCGCGATCACGAACGGATCCAGCTCAACTTCCTGACCGATCTCACCGCCGTCGACATGCTCCGGCTGCGGACCACGCCGCGGTTCGACGTGGTCGCTAATCTCTACTCGATCCCGAATCGGGTTCGGTTCCGGATCAAGGCCGGTTGCAACGACGGCGAACCGGTGCCTTCGCTCGTGCCGGTCTGGAACGGCGCCAACTGGCTGGAGCGCGAGGCCTACGACATGTTCGGCATCATCTTCGAGGGCCACCCTAACCTGCGGCGCATGTTGCTGCCGGACGACTGGGACGAAGGGTTCCCCCTGCGCAAGGATTACCCGCTGCGGGGCTGGAAGGAATTCCCGGTCTACAACACGGAACGCACCGTGCCACGGGTCCGCACACGCTGGACCGGAAGGGGGGTCTGACCCCAGATGTCATCAGTTACCCAACGGCCGGGCGCCGACCCCATGGCCGATATCGAAAACAGCCCGTACGGCGTACCCGGCGAAACCATCTCCGAGAACGCCTCGCCCACCGGCTCCCTGACCGTTTCCGACGAGCGCGAGCTCGAAGGCGGCGAGCGCCTGCTGACCCTCAACATGGGCCCCCAGCACCCGAGCACGCACGGTGTGATGCGGGTGCTGCTCAAGCTCGATGGCGAAGTGGTCGTCGATTGCGACCCCATCCTCGGCTACCTCCACCGCGGCACGGAGAAGCTCGGCGAAGCCCACCGTTACGCCCAGCTCACGCCGTGGACCGACCGCACCGATTACGTCGCGGCGCCGCTCAACAACCTGGGCTACGTGCTGACGGTCGAGAAGCTCTGCGGCGTCAAGGCCCCGGAACGCGCCGAGTACTGGCGGGTGATCATGGCCGAGCTAAGCCGGATCGCTTCCCACCTCGTCTGGCTGGGCACGCACGCGCTGGACATCGGGGCGCTTTCGATGTCGCTCTACTGCTTCCGCGAACGCGAAATCATCCTCGACATCTTCGAGTCGTTCTGCGGCGCGCGGCTGACGACGAACATGATGGAGATCGGCGGCTTCTCCCGCGAGATCCCGGATGGCCTCGTCGAGCAGGTCTACAACTTCCTGCGCGTCTTCCCGGAGCGCCAGAAGGAGTACTCGACGCTGCTGACCGCCAATCCGATCTGGATGGCGCGGACCAAGGGTGTCGGCATCATCTCGCCGGAAGCCGCCATCAGCTACTCGCTGACGGGAGCCTGCCTCCGCGGTTCCGGCGTGAATTACGACGTGCGCAAGGCGACGCCGTACCTGATCTACGACCAGCTCGATTTCGAAGTGCCGCTGGGGCAATACGGCGATACCTATGACCGCTACCTGGTGCGCATGGAGGAGATGCGCCAGTCGGTGAGGCTGGTCCGCCAGTGCATCGACCACGTCGCGCCGATGGACACGCCGTTGATGGCCTACGAATCGGCCTACGTCATTCCGCCGCACAAGGGCTCGATGACGACGGCCGAGGACATGCAGCGGCATTTCATCTGGGTGATCAAGGGCTTCAACCCCCCGGTCGGCGAAGTCTGGCAAACGATCGAACACGCCAAGGGCGAGCTCGGCTACTACATCGTGTCCGACGGCGGACCGATGCCGTACCGGTGGCGGATCCGGACCCCGGATTTCGTCAACCTTGCGGTGTTGCCGCACATGGCCCAAGGCGCCATGCTGGCGGACGTGGTCGCGCTGATCGGGACGATCGACATCGTGCTTGGCTCGGTCGACCGGTAGCGAAATTCCGGGAACCGGAATCTGGTAGGGGATATCCAGCGGGGCCGACCTTGTGTCCTCCCGCGCGACCGGATGGAGCGGGTCGTACTGGCCGGTCTTGTGCCGGCCACCGCGAGGGAGGGCACAAGACCCTCCCGTAGGAGAGGTAGCGGCGTTGCATCGGGTTTGGGATGAGATGAGGGCTGACGGGGAGACATGGTAGAGCAACCAATCTGGATCACGTTCATCGTGGCCTTCGTCATCCTGAATGTGCTGCTGATCAGCATGGCGTACATGACCTGGTACGAGCGCAAGGTGCTGGCCTACATGCAGGACAGGGTCGGGCCGACGCGGACCGGTCCGCACGGCCTGCTGCAGCCGATCGCCGACGCGGGCAAGTTGCTGGGCAAGGAAGACCTGATCCCGGCCGCGGCCGACAAGTGGGTCTTCATGTTCGCCCCGGTCGTGGTCTTCGTGGCCGCGCTGACCGCCGCCTCGGTGATCCCGTTCGGCGGCACGGTCGACATCTTCGGGCGCGACGTCAACCTCTACATCACTGACCTCAACGTCGGCACGCTCCTGATCCTGGCGATCGGCTCGATCGGCGTTTACGGCATCATCCTCGGGGCGTACGCCTCGGCCAACCGGTTCTCGCTGCTCGGCGGGCTGCGGGCCGCGGCGCAACTGATTTCCTACGAACTCATCCTCGGCTTCTCGCTGATCGGGATCTTCATCCTGACCGGCTCGCTCAGCCTGCGGGCGATCATGGTCGAGCAGCAGCGGACGATCTCGCTCGGTCCGATCGACATCAGCAACTGGTTCATCCTTTCCCAGCCGCTGGGCTTCGTCCTCTTCCTCATCGCGGCGGTGGCCGAAACCAACCGCGCGCCGTTCGACCTGCCGGAAGCCGAAACCGAGCTGGTTTCCGGGTTCCACACCGAGTACTCGGCGTTCCGGTTCTCGCTCTACTTCCTGGGCGAGTACATCAACATGATCGTGGTCTCGCTCTTCGCGAGCACGCTCTTCCTCGGCGGCACCGATGGCCCCGGCTCTGACACCTACTGGGGACTCGGGCTGCTGTGGCTCTTCGCCAAGACGGTGCTCTTTCTCTTCTTCTACATCTGGCTGCGGGCCACGCTGCCCCGGTTCCGGTTCGACCAGCTGATGGGCATCGCCTGGAAGATCCTGCTGCCGCTGGCGTTGCTCAACATCATGGTCACGGCCTTCATCCGGCTCATCGCCAACGGGCAGGTGTTTTGATGACGACTTCCTGCCTCGCTCAACGGGCGGACACCAGGCACGCTGTCGCTGTCGCCCTTACGCACTCTCTCCCATCCGTCATCCTGAGCGCCAGCGAAGGATCCCGGCCCTGCTGGATACGCGAAGCCGGTATGCTCTCGCGGAGCCACAATACCGCTTCGCGGGAGATTCCTCGCAGCCCGCAGGGGCAGCTCGGAATGACGGAAAAGGAATGGAGGCGAGAAGTGCGTCGCCGAAGCATCGCGGGAGGGCATACGCGAGCAACGTGTCGTCGCGTGGAACGGTGTCGCGGCTCGCTAGCCCTCCCCTACAAGTCTGGGAGCCATGACGTGCATGGAATTGCCGGAGGAACGGCCTGATGTCCTGGGACGTGCTCTTTTTCTACCTGATCGCGGCGGTCAGCCTGATCACGGCCCTCGGGGTCGTGGCCGCGCGCAACCCGGTGCATTCCGGCATCTTCCTGATCCTCTGCTTCGTGAACATCGCCGGCATCTTCGTGATGATGGGCGCCGAGTTTCTGGCGGTGATCCAGATCATCGTCTACACCGGGGCGATCCTGGTGCTGGTGCTGTTCGTGATCATGCTCGTCGATCCGGAAGACCTGCCGAGTTTCCACACCTCGGCCCCGCTCCAGCGCTACCTGAGCTTCCTGCTTGGCGCGGTGCTGCTGCTGGAGGTCGGCGCGGCGATCGTGACCCGGACCGGCATCGTGGGTACGGGCGACGCCACGCCGGAGAACATCGCCGCGGTCGGCGGCAACACCCAGGCGCTGGGCCGGGTCATCTATTCGCAGTACCTGCTGGCCTTCGAAGTGACGTCGCTGGTGTTGACGGTCGGCGTGATCGGCGCGGTGGTGCTGGCGCTGCCGGAACGGCTCGGCGAGCGGCTCAGCACGCGACGGGGCACGATCAGCCTG
>JBGTNF010000403.1:0-3713 GCA_041743205.1 Thermomicrobiales bacterium
CGCCGCGCCAGCGGAGCGCCCTGGTGCTGCGCTACTTCGACGATTGCGACGTGGAGACCACCGCCCATCACCTCGGCCTGAGCCTCCACGCCGCCGAATCCCTCCTCGCCCGGGGCCGGACCGCCTTTCGCCGCATCTACCGCGAGATCACCGGAGAACCATCATGACCAATGCCCACGAGGATCACGACTTCCGGCAATTCGCGGGGCGCTTCGACCAGCCGGTCGCGCCTTCGCCGAGTTTCGCGGCTGAGCTGCGGCGCCGGTTGGACAAGACGCCCAACCCAACCGCCTATGCGACGACAATCGAACACGCGGCGGCTTCGCTTGCTGCCGTTCCGACAGGACACAGCGTGGGGACGACGGACGAGCTGCCGTGGCGGGCGCCCCGGTGGATGCGCGCAATCGAGGCGGCGGTGGCCGTGCTGCTGGTGGTTTCGCTGGCCGGGGCATCGCTCTATTTCCGGCAACCAGCGGCCGTGTATGACCTGGCGTTCCAGCCAACGACCGAACCGGGTCCGACGGAGTTCAACTACGGCGGGAACGCGGGCCGAACCTGGGTGTTGGGCGATGTCGAGCCGGAGATGGGCGGCTTTCGGCAGGATCCGGACATCGACCTGGGCGATGGTCAGTTCGGAGGCCCAAACCCGTCCTCAATCCTGATCGATAATTCCTACTTCTTCACGGTATCCGGTCTCGAAGAAGACCAGCTCATCCGCTACGAACTGGATAGCCACGAGCGCGCCTGGACGATCCCGATCTACGTCACCGGCTCGCTCGCGAGCGACGGCGAGCGAATTTTCGCCATGCGCTCCGATCGCATGATCACGACCGACTCCGCGACGCTGGTGGCGATCGACGTAGAAACCGGGGAAGTCGCCTGGGAAGGTCCGGAACTCGCCAACCACTTCCATACATCCTCATCGATGGTGCTGACGGGCGATACGATATTTGTGACGGACTATCTCGGCAACGTGATCGCAGTCAACAGGGACGATGGGACGCTGCTGTGGCAGTATCCGGAAACCCTGGCGGCTCCCTCGGTTGATGAGGAGTTCATTTCCATTGCGGGACCGCAATTCTATTCAAACGCCCAAATAGCGGCCCACGATACGGCGATATTTCTCAGCCGTCCCAGCAAGGCAATCCTGTCACTCGATAAGGAGACCGGTGAGGAGCTCGGCTCAATCAACCTTGTCGATGATTTCGGCGCGGACATCATTGCATCGTTCATCCAGATCCGGGATCAACAATTGGTGATTACGGCGCTCCAGGCTCCGAGGTCCGAAGATCTGGAAGCGATCCGGGACTTCATGCCCAGCAGCATCCTGCTCTTCGATGCTACAACGCTGGAACTTCGATTCCGCACCGACACGTTCGACTTTCGGGGCAGTCCGCTCATCACCCCGCAATCCATCTATGTGCCATCAGCCGCGTCAGTCGAGGACAACGCCACTCTGCATCGATTGGACCCGGCGACTGGAGAATTCGGCGAGCCGATCGAGGGCGTCTCGGACCGCTGGGACATCAACCTAAGTGCGTCCGGGAATGTGCTCATGGCGACGGGTGACCCTTCGACCATCGCCTTCATCGACTTGGAGACGGGCGCGTTGCTGGAGAGCGTCGAACTCGGCATCACGAATGTGGAGACACCGTTCGGCCAGCCAGTGCAGATGTGGGGCGCCAACCCGATCGTGATTACTGGCCTGGGTGAGGTGTACGTAGTCGAGGACGATCCGGGCGATTGAGTGGCGGGCGGAGCACAACGGGCGGAGCAAGCTCCGCAACCGTACAAAGCATTCCTCCGGCCGGCAAAGCGGATCCGGCAGCGTCGAAGAGAGCGGGCGGACACAAGGTCCGCAGCCCTACGAAGCGAAGGCCTTTGGCGTAGCCAAGTGTGGTACGCCCGCGACCCACACGGGCCGACACACAGGTCGGCCCCTACCCAATGAGGATGTGCGATTCAGCTGGCCGTAGCGGGTTCGAGGACGTTGGCGCCGAGGGGGACGAAGGGCTGGAACTGGCTCGTTTCGGTGGCGCGCTTGGCCATCAGGCAGAGCTGGGCGCTGAGCAGGCCGTCGGCCAGGGTGGCGCGGCTCGGGCCGGTTCCGTTCAGGATCGCCAGGAAGTCGTGGGCCAGCCGCTCGTCGCCGCCGTGGTGGCCGGACATTTCGGATTCCACCCGGTGGCGCTCGACCCGGCCGCTGTGGTGGTGGTGGACCACCACCTCGTCCGTGTTCCAGTCGAAGCTGACCGTGCCCTTGTAGCCGGTGAAGATCGCGCCGCGCTTGGCCGCGCCACGCCGGGCGTAGAACATCTGGGTGTAGGTGAGGTGGGCGCCGGATTCGTACTGGAGGATCGCGGTGGCGGCGTCGTGATTGCCGGTATCGGTCGCGAAGCTGCACTGCCAGCGTCCGTCCCACCAGCCCTCGGCCTCGCTCATGTCAGCCAGGATGCCCTGCTTGTAGAAGAGGTTGTACTGACTCTCCGGGCATTCCTTCTGGATGGGGCATTCGAGGCAGTAGAGCCCGGCCGGCATCTCGCCGGTGAAGACCGTTTTCGACTCGACCGCGACCATCCGTGAGGGAGTCTTGCCGACCAGGTACGTCAGGTAGTCCAGGTCGTGGGTCGCCTTCTGCAGCCAGAGGCCGCCCGTGAGGGCCTCGTTGCGCATCCAGCCGTGATAGTAGTTGGAGCCGTAGAAGGGCACGTTGTTCGTGGCCTGCACGTTCTCGACCGTGCCGATTACGCCGCTGTCGATCACTTCCTTGGTCATGACGCAGAGCTCGGAGAGGCGGAGGGGGAAGGAGACGACGACCTGGCTCGTCGTGGTGAGCGAGGCGGCGTGGAGCTGGGCGAGCTGCTCTTCGTCGATCGCGACCGGTTTTTCGAGGAAGAGCGGCAGGCCGCGCTCCAGCACCTTGATCGCGTACGGCGTGTGGTAGAGGCAGTTCGTGCCGATCAGCACGCCGTCGAGTTCCGCGCCGTCGAGCATGGCGTCGACATCGTCGTAGAACGCGACGTTCTCCAGCTTCTCGGGAAATCGCAGCCGCAGCGACGATTCGGCCGGGTCGATCACGGCGACCACCGTCGCGTCGGTCCCGAATTTGTCGATGGTAGCGAGCATCCCGCGAATCCGCCCGCCGTAGCCGATGACGCCGAGTCGTTTCATGCCGCGTTTCTCCCGCCTGGTCCCGTCGTCCTGTCGTGGGCGCTGATGACGCCGTCAGCGGCGAGTGTGGGATGCGCGGCGCGGGCTGTCAACGGATGGGTCATGGTGGGTGAAGGCGGGAACAAGGCCGACGGGCGGCAATGCCGTGGACTAGTAGCGCGACTCATCCCCCACCGTCATGTTGAGCGATAGCGAAACATCCCGGCCCTGCTGGATACGGCGAAGCCGGTACGGTCTGGCCGCGAAGCACGTACCGCTGCGCGGGGGGTCCCTCGCAAGCTCGGGATGACGGATGAGTGAGGTGTCGCGAGTGCCGCCCATCCGGGCACCGGGATTCATGTCGGCGTTCTCACATTTGGCTGACCTGGGCAAGGTACTCCTTCCGGTTCAGGGCATTCAGCCCGATGCGCTCCCGCACCGGGATCGCGCCGGTGACTGGCCCGTAGGCGTCGAACCGGGTTGCGAAATCGGCCTCGCCGCGGCTGAGCCCCGGCAACCGACGCTCGAAGGGCTGGATGGCGGTCGACGGGATCGTGCCGCCG
>JBGTNF010000404.1:0-4280 GCA_041743205.1 Thermomicrobiales bacterium
CCGTGCCATCCTTGCGGAACGTGTAGCGCATCGGTTCGTGGTAGCCGCCGAAGCCCTTGTCACCGACGACCTTGAGTTCGGTGTCGGAAACGACTTCGAGTTCGGTCGCCTCGGCGGCCGGATCCGGCGACATCGGCGCCACGGCGTAGAGGCGGCCACCGAGGTTGGTCACGTCGGTCATGCCCCAGAGCGTGGCGAAACGGCCCTCGAACGCCGCCAGTTCCTTCGGTCGGCGCGGTTCGTTCTTGGCATTGTCGGTCAGCGCGAGATCGATCAAGTTCAGGATTCCCTGGCACAGGGCCGCGGCTGGGCCGTCGTTCGAATTCGTCAACACCGAGATCGAGAGCTTTCGATCCAGATCCAGTTTCGACATGGTGATGTGGCCCGGGTAGCCGCCACTGTGCCCGTAGTAGGTGCGGCCGTTGTCCTTCGTGATGCTGAGACCAAGTCCGTACGACGAATCGTCGGTGACGGTCCACTGCACCTGCCGCATCCGGCGTTTCGACTCGTCGCTCAGGAGCCGGTCGTCGCCATCGAGATGCGCCTGGAAGTAGGCGGATAATTCGGACGCCGTCGAGTAGAAGCCGGTCGCCGCGCTCTCGGCGAAGGTGTCGATGTGCTCGATCTCGACCCGGTCTGGCCCATGGGCCCGGCTCGAATACCCTTTCGCGTAGTCCTCGATCCGGTCCATGTCAAGGTCCGGGCCGGTGTTCACCAGCCCCAGCCGGTCGACGATGTTGGTTGTCACGTACTCACGGTACGGCACGCCGGAAGCCGCCTCGATGATCAGCCCGAGCAACGAGTACCCGATGTTGGAGTACTTGAAATGCTCGTTGGGCGGCAGAACCTGGCCATGTTTGCTGATGGTCTTCAGCAACTCGGCTCGATCTGGAAACGCCCGGTCGAGCGACCAGAAGGTGCTGTCGTCGCCGTCCCGGATCATGCCCGAGCCGTGGGCCAGCAACTCACGCACGGTCACGGCGCCCATCGGCGACTTCGCCAGTTCCGGGACGTGAGTCGCGGCGGTGTCGTCGAGCCGCAATCTGCCCTGTTCGACCAACTGGAGGCAGGCGACGCCGGTGAAGGTCTTCGAGTGCGAGGCGATCCGGAAGAGGTGATCGACGGTCAGCGGCGTTTCGTTGGCAAGGTCGGCGGACCCGAACGCCTGGTTGAAGATGAGGTCGCCCTCGACCCGCACCGCAACCTGGGCGCCAACGTACGGCATGTAGGTGCGCTGGTACTCCAGGTACTGCGGGATGTAATTGAGCGCCGTCTTGATGGCCTTGAGTTGCTTCATGGGACTTCCTTTGCTCATGTGGTCGGATGGTGGGCTTTCGACGCCTACACGTTTCCTCTGCTCTCACCAACCGTCATGTCGAGCGCCAGCGAGGAATCCCTGCGCGAAGCGCTTCGGCCGGAGGCCGACTCGGACCCGGGCGACACTTAGCGTCGCCTTCGGCGCCGAGCGCTTCGCGCAGGGATTCCTCGCAGCCCGCAGGGGCAGCTCGGAGTGACGGTTGGTGAAGACGTGTGATGGAGGCGAGTCATGTGGTACTCGTTCCAGGCGCTCACTCGGCCGCGAAGCGGTCCATGATCGCGGCGATGTGCTTGATGCCAAGGATGAAGTCGTCGACGTAGATGTTCTCGTTCGGGGCGTGCGCCTGCGAGCGGCCGTGCCCGACGCCCGCCGTGCAAGCGTCGATCCCGAACTGGCTGCACACCTGATGCCACGGACCGGAGCCGGCCGAGGTGGGATAGATCACGGGCTCCTGGCCGTAGAGTTCGGTAAATGTGTCCGCGACCACCTTGGCGATCGGCGCGTCGAACCGGGTGCGGGCCGGGAAGCCGGGACCCAGCAATTCGGTTTCAATGTCCTCGAAGCCCTGATCATCGAGGTGCTTGCGGAGCAAGCGGTAGATTTCGAATGGGTCCTGGTTGGCGACCAACCGCATGTCTATCTTCGCCATCGCCGTGCCCGGCAGGACGGTTTTGCTGCCCTGGCCGGTGTAGCCGCTGACGAACCCCGAGATCGTGCAGGTCGGCTGGAAGTAGTCCCGCTTCGCCAGCTCGACGCCGGAGAGCCCCTGGAGGAACCCGTCGATGCCCAAGTCGTCGAGGCGTTCCCGCTCGGTGTCTGGGATGCGCGCCAACACCCCAAGCTCGGCGTCGGTCGGCGGCAGCACGTTGTCGTAGAAACCGGGAATCAGGACGCGTTCGTCCTCGTCCTTGAGCGTCGCCAGGGCCCAGACCAGCCGCCAGGCCGGGTTGGGCACCGAAGTCGCGACGCTCGAATGCCAATCCAAGCGCGCGCCTGTCGCCCGCAACTCGACGTAGCAAATACCCTTCAGCCCGAGGTGAATCTGCGGCTTGCCGTCGATGTCGCGCCCGCCGAACTCCCAGATGCAGGCGTCGGCGGCGCACATCTCGGGATGGTCCTCGGCGAAGTTGTAGAGATGCGGCGAACCGATCTCTTCCTCGCCCTCGACGATGAACTTGACGTTGAGCGGTAACTCGCCGCGCACCGCCTGCCAGGCGCGGATCGCCGCGATGCGGGCGACGGTGTTGCCCTTGTTATCGGCGACACCGCGCGCCCAAATCCGGCCATCGCGGACCTCGGCCGCCCAGGGGTCCGACTCCCACTGGTCGAGCGGGTCGGCCGGCTGGACGTCGTAGTGGTTGTAAAAGCTCAGCGTGCGCGCGGACGACCCGGCCAGCGTGCCGTAAACGACGGGATAGCCACCACGGGTATCGACCAGCTCGGGGTTAGCGCCGAGCGACGCCAACTCGGACCGGACCAACTCCGCCATTTCCTGCATCCCGACGCCCTGTGCGGCGATGCTCGGTTGATGGCAAAAGGATTGCAGGAGCGTGATGAACTCGTTGGCGTGCGCGTCGATGTACGCGTAGATGTCTTGCATGGTTGGTTCCTCGGATTCAACGGCAGTGTTCAGAAATGTTGCTTGGTGTTACCCAGCGAGGGCCGAGACAAGCTCGGCAACCCTACGAAACGAAGCTTCCCTCCAACCTGGCGCCCGTTCTACGTCAACAGCGCCTCGGCGGCCAGGGCGTAGGCCCGAGTGGCATGAAGAAGCTCGTCGATCCCGATCCATTCGTCCGGGACGTGCGCCAGTTTCGGATCGCCGGGGCCGTAGATGATCGTCGGGATGCCCTGGCGCGCCCAGAACCGTCCGTCCGTCGCCATGCTGAACCCGCCCAGCTCGGTCGAGAGACCGAGCCGTCGGTTGGCGCCGACCATCGCCCGAACGAGCGGGCTGTCAGACGGTGTGCTGGTCGCCTCGCCGCCGGGAAAGACCTCGCCAACCTCCACGGACGTGCCTGGAACGCTGGCGATGGCTCGCTCCGCGATTGCCCGGATTTCCTCTATTGCGGCCGCCGGGGTTTCGCCGGGCACGAGCCGCCGGTCGACGTAGATTTCGGCGAAGTCGGGCACGACATTGGATTTGACGCCGCCCTCGAAGAGGTTCACCGATCCGGAGGACGGGTGGAAGATCGGGCTCGTGCGAGTGGCGAGGACCGGCCAGTATTCCCGGCGCAGCGCGACGATGATCTCGGCCATCGCCTCGATCGCGTTGGACCCTTCCCACGGCAAGGCGCCGTGCGCCGTCCGGCCACGCACCGTGATCCGGGTGGGGCTGCCGCCCTTCTCGCCGAGCGCAATGCCGTTGAATGTTTGCTCGCCGACGATCATGAAATCGGGTGTAAAGAATTCCTGCTCGCTGACGAACCCGGCGCCCTTGAAGCCGCCGACTTCCTCATCGGCCACCTCATTGACGATGAGCTGTCCCTTGAGAGGGACGCCTGATCGCGCCAAAGCCACGCCCGCCATCACCTGCGCGGTGACGCTCGCCTTGTCGTCGCCCGCTCCGCGACCGTAGATCCGGCCGCTTTCGATCTCGGCCCCGAACGGCTCGTGCGTCCACGCCGACCGTTCGCCGATGGGGACGATGTCGACATGGGCGTTGAACCCCAGCACCGGCCCGCCTTCGGGGCCGAAGCGGGCGATCAGGTTGGGCATGATCTCGTCGGTTGATACGATTTCCGTGCTGAATCCAGCCTCCCGGAGCGGCGCCTCGCAGTACGCGATCGCCGCGCGCACGTCGCCAGGAGGATTGACGGTAGGCATCTGCACAAGACCGCGGTGAAAGGCGATGACTTCGTCTTCATCGATGCTGGCGAGGACCAGCCGCTCGACCTCGGACAAGCCAGCGATATCGGCAAGATCGGGAACCCAGTTACCCATGTCGATCCACGCTCCCGCG
>JBGTNF010000405.1:0-10193 GCA_041743205.1 Thermomicrobiales bacterium
CTGCGCCTCGCGCGCGGATCCGAGCGCGTGTTGGGTATGGACATAACGATCCTGGATCCGACGCTGGACCCAACCGGGTCGATTGTGGAAGCGTTCGTCGACGCCGTCGCCTCCGGGCTCGGCCGATGATCGCCAGATGTCCGGGCGGCATCATGCCCTCGCGGCGGATGACGTTCTTTTGACCGATCGGTCTCGTCCGGGGACTATGAATGAGGCGATGCATTGTTGACATCGCCTCATTCGTTCCAGGGTCAGGAGATCACATGCTCATTAGCCGTTCCCGTGGGGCCGCGATCGCGGTCGCCGGTAGCCTCCTCGTCTCGGGATTCGCCGTCAGCGCCCAGGGCACGCCCGAAGCGTCCCCTGTCGCCTCGCCTGCCGCCTCACCTGTCGCCGAGCCGCTCGGCGCCGTCTCGGTGGTGGCCAGCGCCACCGTTCCCAACGACCTGATGGTCGACGGCACGCTCGTCGGCGGTCTCTCGGGCATCGATTACGATCCGGAATCGGGGCAGTGGATCGTGCTCAGCGACGATCGGTCGGACAGCGCGCCTGCCCGTTCGTACGCGCTCGAACTCGCCTACGATGAATCGGCCATCACCACGTTGGAGCTGACCGGCGCCAGGACGCTGCTGCAGGCCGACGGCGAGCCGTATCCGAATGCCGAAGCGGGCGGCAACGTGCCCGATCCGGAGGCAATTCGCTTCGATCCGTTGAGCGACGCGATCTGGTACACCAGCGAAGGCAGCTACGAGCTGGACATCAACCCATTCGTCGCCGCCAGCGCCGAGGACGGGCAGTTCATCGCGGCGCCAGCCGTGCCGGAGATCTTCGCCATGTCCGGCGGCGCAGCCCCGGAAGAGCTCGGCCCGCGTGAGAACCTCGTGTTCGAGGGACTCTCGTTCTCCGCTGACGGCCAGTCGCTGTGGCTCGCGATGGAAGGCCCGCTGTTTCAGGACGGCGAGCCGTCGACCTTCGAAACGACCTCGCTGACCCGGATCACCAACCTCGATCGTGCTGGCAACGTGCTGGGGCAGTACGCCTACGAGCTCGACACCCTGCCGGAAGAACCAACGGCGTTCGCGACGATGGGGATGACAGAAATCCTCGCGATCGATGACGATCGTTTCCTGGTCATCGAGCGAGGCGGCATCGAGACGCCGGAGGCGTTCAACAACTACATCAAGGTCTACGAAGTCGACATCTCCGGCGCCACCGACGTCAGCGACCTCGCGTCCCTCGCCGATGGCTCGTTCACGCTGGCGTCCAAGACCCTGGTGCTCGATCTCAACGCCACCGATGTCACGCCGATCGATAACGTCGAAGGGATTGCCTGGGGACCGGACTTCGTCAACGGCAACCGCAGCGTGGTGCTCGTCTCCGACAACAACTTCAGCGATACGCAGGTCAACCAGTTCATCGTCCTCGAAGTCGAAGGCTGATTGGGTCCCGTCCAGTTCGATTGGCAGAGGCAGTCCAGAGCGGAGCGAAGGCAGCGTATCGAGTCAACTCCGCCAGGTTTCAGGTCGAGATGAACTCGACCGCTACCAGATACCCTGTCGGACAACCTTCCACTGCGCCAACGACGACAACCGCGGCGGCATCGTTGCCGCCGCGGTTGTTTGGTTTGCGTTGCTCATGGCGGTTACGCCTGGGCGTACCCTTCGCGTCGCGTGGTGGACCCGGTTCCGGCGCGGTCGATCGCGGCGCCGGCCTGGGCCGGGATGCGGAACGCTCCCTTGTGCAGCGCCAGTCCGCCAAAGGCAACGACCATCCAAAGGGGGGAGACGACGCCCGGGAAGCCCGGGAGGCCCGTGCCGCCGGTGAATCCAAGTACGGCCAGAACCGGCAGACAGCTCCAGACGCCGATCCAAACGGGAAGCAGGCGCTCCCTCAGGCTTAGCCACACGATCGCGCCAGCGGCCACGGTGACGCCGAACCAGCCAATGTACGAGCCAAAATCGTTGAGGATGTAGTAGACGTACAAGCCCATGTCATCGTAGGCGCCGGCATCCATCCCGTCGTTGTGATAGATAGCCGTTGCGCCTTTCCAGCCGTAGCCGAGACTGAGCGCGCCAGCTGCCGCGGTGAGCGATGGGGATACCATCCGGGCCGCGATGCTGGCCGGTGCAAGGGGTTCAACCGATCGCCGCCAGGCAGCGGCCAGCGCGAGCAGCAGCGTAACGGCAATGAAACCGGCGACAATACTGAAGTGCGCCATTCGCTGGTCGATCTGGCCCACTGACGCCATCGTGACCAGGTCGCCGCTGGCGCCGTCTCCGCTCACGTGAATATCGGCAACGAGTGTGCCAATGATGCCGAACACTCCGGCAGCGGCCCCGATCAGTGGCCAAAATTGGCGATGGCTTGTTTCCGGAACGGTATCGCCCCGGGACGAGAGAGAAACAGGGTCCGTCATGATATTCCCCTTCCATGTGAAACACCATCGTCCTGATGACGATGGAAAGCGGACTGGTGAGGTCCCGAAGGGGTGGCGCGGTGATGCCGGTAGTGCATTGGAACTGGCATCTCAGGTATAACGCCAAGCGGATGGACTCGGTTCCAATGCTGGCCGGGGGAGACGGGGCGCGTTGGTGATGCGTGGTGCGGCCGAGCTGATGACCAGGGCGTTCTTACTGTTCGCCGCCCTGTTGCTGCCGCTCAACCGGAGGCGGAAGGGTTCCGGGCTCCGCCTGCTCGGCTCGCGGTTCCTGCCGGGCGACCTGACTGTCGACGGCACGCTGGTCGGCGGGTTGTCCGGCATCGACTTCGACCCGGTCGGCCAGCGGTGGGTGATCGTCACCGACGACCGGACGACGGGCGCCCCGGCCCGCTTCTACACGGCGACGATCCGGTTCGCGGACGATCGGCTGGGGGAGTTCCGGATCGATAGCGTTACGCGATTGGCCGGGGTCACCGGCCAGGTCGAGCCAAGCCCCGGTTCGCCGGACCAGAAGCCTGACATCGAGTCGATCCGGGTCGATCCACTGACGGCAGAGATCTGGTACGTGACCGAAGGCGACGGCGAAGCCGGCCAGGCGCCGGTGCTGGCGGTGGCCGATTCCAGCGGGCAGGTCGTGCGCCAGGTGCCGCTGCCGTCGATGTTCGGCCTGCGAAAGGATCGATCCGCTGGACCACGTCACAATCAGGCCTTCGAATCGCTGGCCTTTTCACCGGACGGGTTGCTGTGGATCTGCCTGGAAGGGCCGATGTACGAGGATGCCGAGCCGCCATCGGAGGAACGTGCGGCGCCGGTGCGGCTGACGAACCTGGACCGGGAAGGGAACGTGCTGAGGCAGGTCGCCTACACGTTGGCGCCGATGAGGGGGTCAGGGAGCCGTTTCGAACTGGCTGGCGTAAGCGAGATCCTCGCGATCGACGCCGATCGCCTGCTCGTCATCGAACGGCAAGCGACGATTGGCCGGCTGCCGTTCCCCCGGTTCTCGATCCGTATCTTCGACGTCGACGTGCGAGGCGCCACCGACATCCAGCATGTCCATTCGCTTCAGGGCATTGACTACCGGCCGGTTCGCAAGCGGCTGGTGATCGACCTGGGCTGGTGGAACGCGGGGCTGGTGACGAATTTCGAGGGCCTGGCGTTTGGCCCGGCCCTCGCCAACGGTCATCGCACGCTCGCGCTCATCGCCGACAACAACCTGATCCGGCTTCTGCCATCGCAACTCATGGTTTTCGAGGTTCTTGACCCCGGCCTGGCACCGGACCTCCGGCCCTAGAAATCATGCGGTAGCGGTCTGGGTTATCGGAATTCGTAGGGGCGGTCCTGATTCGACCGCGAACCGGATCTAGCAAGCTCCGTACTTGTCGAATCTGTGTCCGCCCGGATCTGCACAACCGTTTCATGTCGGTGTGAAAATGCTGCGGCTCGCCCGAATCGCCGCCAGCCGGAACCTGGCGTTCGCCAATATCCGGGCGGCTCCGTTCGACACTCGAATCGACTAGACCACGCGGCCGAGGTGTCAATATCGGTCGATTCTGGCTCGCTTCGCTGCCGCCCCTACGACATGCGGGATGCGAAGTAAAGTTCTGGTCGTCGTTCGGGGCGGTTAGACCACCCATCGTTGCCGATGGTCCGACGCCTCAGATCAAAACCGTTGCCAAACTCGCGGCGCCACTCGTCGCCGCAGTCAAGCGCATGCAACTACCGGAGCAAGAGAAACACCGCCAGGCCGCCGCCGACGATTACGACGAAGGCCACGGGCAGGGCAATGCCGGCGATCGAGGCCGGGTCGAACCCGAGCGAGTAGATGCCGGTGCGGGCGCGCAATTGATCCAGAAACTTGTGCATCTTCAAATGCTCCCGTGCGTGAAGGCGGGTCCGTACGAATCGCGCACGCGAGGCCGGACGATTCCCCCGTGCCGTGAACTCATTGCCGATCAGTGTAGCGAACGCCCTTCCTCACGGCGAGGGTCTTCGTGCCCAGCTTCCGGGTCGCTTGGCTCCCCGTCATTCCCGGACGCCGCCGGAAGATTCCGCATCGCCGGGAAGAGGATGACATCGCGCAGCGTGTCCTGGTCGGCCAGCAGCATCGTCATCCGGTCTATCCCGATCCCGACGCCGCCCGTGGGCGGCATCCCGTACATCAGCGCCGTCACGAAGTCGATATCGACCGGCATCGCCTCTTCGTCGCCGGCGTCCTTGTCGCGTTGTTGTTCCTCGAACCGGGCGAGCTGGTCCAGCGGATCGTTGAGCTCGGTGAATGAGTTGCCGATTTCGGCCCCGCCGAGATACGGCTGGAACCGTTCGACGTGAGTAGGGTCGGACGGCTTGCGCTTCGCCAGCGGCGAAAGCTCGACCGGGTAGTCGATCAGGAGGATCGGCTGAATCTGGTGAGGCCGGACGAATTGCTTGAGCAGTTCGTCGACGATCCGGGGCCAAACCAGACCCTCCTCGATGTCGGCTCCGGCCGCCCGGGCCGCCCGTTGCAGCGCGGTCTGGTCCGGATAGTCGGCGTAATCGATGCCTGACCCATCGAGGATGGCCTGGCGCAGCGTCTTGCGTGGCCAGGGCGGCGTCACGTCGATCTCGTGACCGCCGTTGACGAAGACGGGGCCGCCGTGCGTCGCCACCACAGCGGCGTGGATCATGTGTTCGACCGTCGCCATCATCGTCTCGTAATCGCCGTACGCCTCGTAGAATTCGAGCATCGTGAATTCCGGCGAGTGATTCCGGTCGATCCCCTCGTTCCGGAAATCCTTGCATATTTCGTAGACCCGCTCGTATCCGCCGACCAGCAGCCGCTTGAGGTAGAGCTCGTCGGCGATCCGCAGGTAGAAGGTCTGTCCCAGTGCGTTGTGGTACGTGGTGAACGGCCGGGCCGCCGCGCCGCCGTAGAGCGGTTGCAGGGTAGGTGTTTCGACTTCGATGTAGTCGCGGGCGTCGAGGAACGCTCGGAACGCGGTCACGATCTTCGAGCGAATCGCAAAAACGCGCCGCGTTTCCTCATTGGACATCAGGTCCAGGTAGCGCTGGCGGTAGCGGATCTCGACATCCTGCACGCCGTGCCACTTCTCCGGCGGCGCGTTGAGCGACTTGGCAAGCATCGTCAGGTTGGCGGCGCGAAGCGACGTTTCGCCGGTTTTCGTCTTGAACAGCGTGCCCGAGGCTTCGACGAAATCGCCGAGGTCGAACAGGTGGAGCAGGTCGGCGAAGGATTCTTCGCCGATTTCGTCCTGGCGGATGTAGAGCTGGAGCTGCCCGTGCCCGTCCCGGACGTGGGCGAAAACGGTCTTGCCCATGTGCCGGAACCCGACGATCCGGCCGGCGACCGTCATGGATTGTGCGGTGTGCGCATCGACCAGCCGATCGGCGGCCAATTCGGCGTCGAAGTGTTGTAACGCGGCGGCTGAAGTGTGCGTTCGCCGGGAACGGGTGGGATAGGGATCGGCGCCACGGCTCCGCAGTTCTTCCGCCTTGCGCCGGCGAATCTCCTGTAGCTCGCTGAGTTCCATGGTGTCTCCGGAAATGAGGGCTTGGGAGGGGCGATTGCCGCGCCTGACTTGGGCGCGAGAACCCGGCGCGTCCTGTTCGGTGTCGGACGCGCCCGGAACGGAGAGTGGTTACTCGACGGCCACCACGGTGTAGTTGACCTGGCCGCCGGGGGTGGTCACGGTGACGGCGTCGCCGCTTTTCGAGCCAAGCAACGCCTGGCCGGCCGGCGAATCGGTCGAGACACTGCCGTCCGGCAGGCTTGCCTCTTCCGGTGTCACCACCGTCCAGGCGTCGGTTTCGCCATCGTCGAACTTGACCGTCACGCGCGAGCCGAGGGCGACCACGCCATTTGGCGACCCGCCCTGCAGCACGCTGGCGTTGCGCAGGAGTTGCTCCAGGTCGCGGACGCGCGCTTCGGTGTAGACGAGCTCTTCCTTGAGCTCCTCGTATTCGCCGCTGTCCGACGCTTCATTGTTCGAGTTGGCGTCCTGCACGCTGCGGAAGAGGTCCCGCAACTTGATGTCGCGGAGTTCGGCGAGTTCGGCCTCCATCCGCGTGCGGCCTTCGGTGGTCAGTTGAACGGAACGTTCGGCGCCCAAGTTTCCAAGTCCTTTCCGGTCCGGCGACGTCTTCGGCGCGAGACGGATGAACGACGAGCGAATGCGTCGCAAGGCGTAACACAAAGCCGGAGGCCAGAACCCCCGGCTGCTATCCGTGAACCTGCTTCGAGTATAGGCCGACCCGGCCTGGAAGTAAAACGCCGGCGCCCGGGTGTTTCGACCGAGTCGATTGCGGCGCCGGACACGAATGAACGGCGGCTTTTGGCGGGTCCGGAGTGCTCTGGATGTTGTCAGCCGAAACTCGCCGGCGTTGAACGAACGTCCAGTCGGCTATCGATTGCCATTGACTAAATCGTCACATATTTGGCGATTTCCATGCCTGATCGTTGACTATAAGTCAAATATCGGTGAAACCCTCGTGATTGGTTGCCAACACGACCCTTTACAACCGAAAACACCGTATGTACACTGCGTACGTACATGGCGATCAAGGACTGGTTGATCGCTTCTGCCGGATCGGATGTTTCGATCTGACCGCAGTTCGTTTCGAGGGGGTCACATGATCATGGGAATGCGAGGCGAGGCGGTTCTGGCTGGATCCGCATCGCCGCTATGGTTTCGCGACGGACGGTTATGGCTGGGGCGATGGGCGACTGTCGCCTTGCTGGCGCTGTTGCTGGCTGCGGGGTTCGGCGCTGCCATGCCGGAACGGGCATTCGCCGGCCAGGCTGGCACGATCAACACCAATAACGTGGAAATCTTCGATCATCCGACGAGCTTGACCGTGATCGGCTTCGCCAGCGCCGGTGAGGTGGTCGACATCTTCTGGGGTCCCGAGTTCTTCATGTACGAAATCCGAACCGGTGACGGCACGGTTGGCTGGGTGTGGGCGGAGTTTCTCGACGCCGATGGCGGCTCCGGTGGCGGATCATCCGATGTCGCGGTTGAGTCTTCGGCGTCGGCCGGTTCCGCCGAAGGGGCTGACGTCTGGGCCTGGTCGGCCTGGGCGATGGTCGACGCCGATTCGCTCAACGTGCGCGGCGACGCGTCGTCCGGCGCCGGGGTGATCGACTCCTACGGCGCCGGTGAGTGGATCGAGGTCATTGGCGACGACATCAACGGGTTCTCGCCAGTGAATTACTACGGCGATGTCGGCTGGGTCGCCTCGCAGTACCTGAGCTGGGACGGCGCTTTCAACAACGCCAGCGTCGCCCGCGTCGCCAGCGCGGCGGCCGAACCGGTTCAATCGACCGTTAGTACGGGCGGCGGGTCAGCCAGCACGAGCCTGGAGCACTGGATCGACATTAACGGCGCTTCCGGCCAGGTCAACCTGATGGTGGGCGATTCGGTCTACGCAACCTATTGGGGTTCGGTAGGGTACGACACCTCGTCCGACGGTTTCTTTTCGACGGCGAGCGGCAGATTCAGCGTCTACGCGATGTACGAGCCGCTCGGCTACACGGCCTGGGCCGATGCATACATATCTCACTGGATCGGATTCGATCCGTCCCGCTCGAACGGGTTCCATTCCTATTCCAAGGACGCCAACGGCGGCATCCTGTCTAACGGCGCTGGCAAAACCGGCGGCTGCGTGGCCCTGGATCCGGGTGCGATCCAGGCGGTGTTCGATTTCGCCTACATGGGAATGCGGGTCGAAGTCCATCGGTAAGGCCGCCTCGTCCCCGGTCCCCGCCAAGGCGAGGGCCGGGGGCTTTGGCGTTTGTGGCCGGATTCACCGGCATCATTTGGAAGGACCGTGACGTGGCCAACAGTCGATCCAGACGGACCGGCGCCCCACGTAAAACGCTGTTCCGGAAACTGCTGCCCTCCGTGATGATCCTGGCGATTGCGATCGGCCCCTGGTACGCGTTGTCCCAGTCGAAAGACGGGTGGATTCTGCCGGGCGAGTCCAACGGCGGGCCGGCATCCCGGTGGGCGACGGTAGCGACGGACACGCTGAACGTCCGGGAAGGCCCGAGCACCGCCGCCCAGGTGTTGGACAGCCTGGCCAGCGGCGCGGAGGTCGAAGTGATTGGCGGCGCCGAAGCCGGGTTCGTGCCGGTCGCCTACGGGGGAGGTCAGGCCTGGCTGGCGCAGGAGTATCTCTCGTTCGATGGGCCGACACGCTCGGTGTCCATCAACCCGCTGCCAGTGCGGGACGCGCTCGCAGCAGTCGAGCCAATCGTCGCCATCGAGCCCGAGGCGGAACAAGCTGACCCGATGGTCACGGAATTCGAATCCGAACAGGCGAAATCCGCTGCCGAGCCTGAGGCGGCGGCGCCGGCGCCAGCCGTTCCCGAGGAACCCGCTGAGCCGACGGAGCGGTGGATCGACATCGATCGGTCCGCCGCGACGGTCACCCTTTACGAAGGCGATGTGTCGATTGCGTCGTTCTCGGGCAAGATCGGCCGCGATCCGTCGCCAGACGGGTTCTACTCGACCGCCATCGGCACGTTCCATGTCTACAGCTTGAACAAGGGCCTGGCTCCGACCCCGTTCGCCGAGGACACCTTTCTCACCGATTGGGTAGGTTTCGATCCCGAGCGCAAGAATGGCATCCACTCGCCGGTGCGGGACGCCGATGGGGTGGAGAAGGCGTGGCAAAACCCGGCCACGCTGGGCTGCGTCCGGTTGAACGCCGCGGCGGCCGAAGCCGTCTTCGATTTCGCGGAGATCGGGATGCTTGTAGAGGTGCATGATTGAAGCGGAAACGCCGATTGCCATTTAGTTACAGGTGCTGGTCTGAGTAGGGGAGGGCTAACAGGCGCCATGCCTGGCCCAACTGGATTTCGCTGCCCGTGAACGCGAAGCGTTGCCTGTCCAGAGCGCAGCGTGGGACCCTCCCGCTCAGCTTCGCGAAATCGCATATCGTGTGCCGGTCAAGACTGAGCTCATCCAGGTTGCCATTGGTCGGCAACACACGGGACGGCACACTAGACCTCTTTCAAATAGATCGAGCGGGAGGACATACACGGGCCGACACCATGTGGATTGGCCCGAAGAAGTTGCCCGTTAGCCCTCCCCTACAAATCGCGCGACTCTTGCTCGGGTGCGTTAAAGCGAGAGGATGCCCTGGCGGGTGGCGATCGTGACGGCCTCGGTGCGGCTGCCGGCGTCCAGCTTGGTCAAGACCGAGCTGACGTGGAACTTCACCGTGTGATCGCTGATCCCGAGGGAACGTGCGATCGCCTTGTTCGGCAACCCGGACGCCACCAGCCCCAGCACCTCGCGCTCGCGCGGACTCAACGTGGTCGCGACCGATTCCGGGTCACGACCCGGTCCAGTGAACTGGGCTGAAATGTCGACCTGGCTCACGTTCGGGTCGAGTACGTAAAGCCCGTGTTCCGCGGCGCGGATTGCGGCGACCACCGTTTCGGCGTCGGCATCCGGGGAAATGACCCCGCCCGCGAAGCGGCCCGTCAACGCGTTCTCCGGCAGGCCGTGCGACCCCAGCCAAAGGAGGGGAACGCCTTCCTCGCGGCCCAGCGCCATCAGGTTGGCGAGCGTTTCCTGGCCCAGGTCCCCCGGTTCGACAAGGATCACGTCGGCGTCCGAAATCTGGCCCAGCGCCGGCATCCCGGAGGCGGCAGCCAGGGCCGCCGGGGCGATCGCCGAGGCGGTCAGGCTGATGTCGCTCTGGACCAGGGCGCCGAGCCCGGCCCGCATCGACGGGTAGGCGGCCACGA
>JBGTNF010000406.1:0-3064 GCA_041743205.1 Thermomicrobiales bacterium
GGTGATGGCCGCGATCCGCGCCACCACCGCCGGCGGGACATTGACCCCGGATCTCGGCGGCACGGCCACCACCCGTGAGGTCGGCGACGCGGTGCTTGCCAGCCTGTGACCGGGGTTGCGCAGGGGCTGTGGATCCGGTCGGGGTAGGATTGCCGTTTACTCTTCAAGGATGTTCCAACCGATGGACGGCGGCGGCTGTCGTGCGCATCATCCCAATATCCGCAAACACCTGCTTGAACCCCTTGTGGAGGATGTGATGCCTCGGTCGATCTGGAGCACGCGATGATCGGGGAACCAACGACAGTCCATCGAGCCATGCCCGGGAGCCATCACGAGGACGATGAGGACGATTCCAGGTCGCCCTCCATCGGCGACTACGGTCTGCTCGCGGATTGCAACGGAGCGGCGCTCGTGAACCGCGCGGGTTCGATCGACTGGCTTTGTCTGCCGCGTTACGACAGCCCGGCCATTTTCGCCCGGCTGCTCGATCCCGAAGGGGGCCACTGGTCAATCACACCGGCCGGCGATTATCGCGTCGAGCGGCGATACCTGCCGGGCACACTCGTGATCGAAACCACATTTACGACCGCGTCCGGGCGGGCGCGCCTCATCGATGCCCTGGCCTTTGCCCAGGGCCAGCGTGTCCACGACCTGGGCCTGGCCAGCCCGCACGAACTCCTCCGCCTGGTTGAAGTTGTGGCGGGAACCGTCCAGTTTACGATGGAGTTGGCGCCGCGCCCGGAATATGGGCTGATCCGGCCGCTCTTCCGCCAAACGGCGGATGGCGGCGAAACGCCCCTGGGCCCGAACCGGATCGGTGTTTGCGCCGGAGTGCCCACGTCCATCGAGTATGCGACGATGCGGGCGGAGTTCCGGATCGGCGTCGGAAAGCGAGTTGGCTTCGCCCTTCGCTGGGCCGACGTTGACGCGCCGGCGCCGGAGGTGTGCCCGGCCAATCAGGTCTCCGTCCGGCTGGCCGACACCATCGAGGCGTGGCAGTCGTGGGAAACCGCGCACGATATCTACCAGGGCGCCCACCGTGACCTGGTCCGGCTCGGCTCCCGGGTTCTGAAGGGACTCTCCTACCGGCCGACTGGGGCGATCGTGGCCGCGCCCACGACATCGCTCCCGGAAACCATCGGCGGCGAACGGAACTGGGATTACCGCTACGCCTGGATTCGCGATGCCAGCCTCACGCTCGAAGCCCTCTACATCGGGGCCTGCTCCGATGAGGCCGATCGTTTCGTGGCCTTCGTCACCAATGCGGCCGGTGGCCAGGTGCGGGACGATCATCACCTGCAAATCATGTTTGGCATCGGCGGCGAGCACGACCTTGCCGAGCGAACCCTGCCGCACCTGCGGGGATGGCGGGATTCACGTCCGGTACGGGTTGGGAATGGCGCCTGGGAGCAGAGCCAGCTCGATGTCTACGGCGAATTGCTGAGCGCGCTGCATCTCTACCAGGAAAAGCTGGGCGAATTGGACCCTGAGACCATGCGCTTCGCCGCGGACCTGGCGAACGCGGCGGTCCATCGCTGGCGTGATGCAGATGCCGGGATGTGGGAGATGCGCGGGCCACTCCAGCATCACCTCTCCTCCAAGGTGCTCTGCTGGGTCGCGTTGGACCGTGCGCTGGCGTTGGCGCCGGGCCTGGGGATCCACGCGCGGGCGGAGGAATGGGCCCTGGAACGCGACAAGGTTCGCGAGGAAATTTTGGCCCGCGGCTGGAGCGAGAAGCGGCAGGCCTACGCCCAGGCGTTCGATTCCGACGAGCTCGACGCGGCGGCCCTGCTGATGCCGATCGTTGGGTTCCTCCCGGCCAGCGATCCCCGCATGCGCTCGACGATCGAGGCCATCGCCCGCGACCTGACCGACGACGGGCACGTGCTCCGTTATCGAAACGAGGCTGGTCAAAATCCGGACGGCCTTGCCGACGAAGAAGGAACCTTCGTGATCTGCTCGTGCTGGCTCGTGTCCTGTCTCGCGATGGCCGGTGAACTGGAACGGGCGGAGGCGCTGTTCGACCGGATCACGGGTTGCGCCAACGATCTCGGACTGCTGGCCGAGGAGATTGATTCCCGGACCGGTGAGCTGCTTGGCAACTATCCGCAGGCCTTCAGCCACATCGGCGTGATTACCGCGGCCTGGCAGATCGAGCAGGCCCGGGGCCGCCTGCCGGCTGCAACCAACGTGAGGAACTGAATGTCGTCCGCGTGATCGGCAAAGCGGCAGTGGGCTTGACGCCAGCATTGGGGACGGCGACCGTAGCGACGAAACGCGCTGGCGGCGCAGCCACATAACGTCTCACATTGCGCGCCCGGAAGACACTGCGCAGGGAGTCCACGCATGACCAATGACGCACAGGAAACCCGCAGCGGCGCGTTCTTCGCCGAGGAGGGCGTGGCCGGGTTCACGCACCGCGCCTTCACCAAGGCGATGGGCTTCGACGACACCGACATGGCGCGCCCGGTGATCGGCATTTGCAACACCTGGAGCGAGCTCAACAACTGCCACAGCAACTTCCGGCAACTGGCCGAATCGGTCAAGCGCGGGGTCTGGCAGGCGGGCGGGTTCCCGCTCGAATTCCCGACGATCTCCCTCGGCGAGATCTTCCTCAGCCCGACCTCGATGCTCTACCGCAACCTGGCGGCGATGGATACCGAGGAGATGATCCGCGCCCAGCCGATCGACGGCGTGGTGTTGCTCGCCAGTTGCGACAAAACCACCCCGGCCGCGCTGATGGGCGCCGCCAGCGCCGACCTGCCCGCGATCATGCTCAGCGGCGGGCCAATGCTGAACGGCCATTACGGGGACCAGGTGCTGGGCGCCTGCACCGATTGCCGCCGCCTGACCACCGAGTTCCAGGCCGGGACGCTCGATGGGGAAACCTACCGCGAGATCGAGGACGGCATCGTCCGCAGCGCCGGGCACTGCATGGTGATGGGCACGGCCTCGACCATGAATTCGATCACCGAGGCGCTTGGGATCGCCCTCCCCGGCAACGGCGCCATTCCCGCGCCGGACGCCCGTCGCCAGCGCCTCGCCGCCGACGCGGGTCGCCGGA
>JBGTNF010000407.1:0-5731 GCA_041743205.1 Thermomicrobiales bacterium
ATTCGCCGTGAGGCGGAGATCCGCCCGGCGATCGAGGCCGGGCGAGCGGAATGAGACGTGAACCACCGACTAGCGGCCGGCCTGGATGACGTCGCGGCGTTCGTTGTGGCCCAGAAGTCCACCGGCGCCGGCGGCGACCAGCGGAAGGACGAGACCGGCCAGCGTGCCCCAGGCGCCATCACGGACCGTTTCAAAGGCCTGGTTCGGGTCGACCTGGGCGAGTTGCTCCTCGGCGGTGGCCTGCGCCTCTTCAGCTTCAGCCTGCGTGCCTTCGGCGCTGCCGGTTTCTTCCTGCACCACGGAGGTGATGTCGCCGATGTTGCTGCCGAGCGTGCCAAGAATGCCGCTGACGCCGCTACCGGTCAGCCAGAGAACGAGCGCGATGATGGCCGCGCCGACCATGAGGCCGTTGATCAGGCCGCTGCCGGCCCCGGCAACGGCCGCCGTCTTGGCCGCGACCCAGCCGCCGAGGAAGAAGGCGATCAGGGCGCTGATGATGCCCCAGATGGCCGCTGCCCCGCCGAGCGTCTCACCTGCATCCCGTGGCTCCAGGGCGGACGTGCCGATGGCCAGGCCCAGCACCGTGAGAATGAGCAGGGTGGCGATGGCGGTGAGCACGCCAGCGATGATCGGGCCGAACTGAACCCGATTCTTGACTTCGACGGCATCAGTCGATCGATGATCGGGATGGTCGACGTGAGCGACGTGCTCTCCCGTAACGCGTGTTTCCGTTGGGCTACTGGACATGTGAACTGGTGCTCCCCTATTTAAATTGGCCGGATACAGTCAGATGCAACGCATTCAATTTACCGTCTTTCCAACAACATTCCAGCGTGAACAGCGAATAGTGCATCAATGCATATGCGAAGCATTCGGTTCGGTCGTGGATGCTGCCTAATCTATCGAAGACAATTGATTGCGCGTATATACGTCAGGTGGATGTATGCTCGTTGCTCGTTTCGGCGGCGCCTTGGCGCTCGAGGATCATGACCTTGACGTGCGAGGCAAACCCGGCGCCGATCAACGTGACGAGCGAGACGTACCACGACCAGGTGAGCAGGAGGGCCGCCAGGGCCAGGGGGCCGTAGATCAAGCTGAGGTTGGCCCAGATGGAATCGACGAGCAGGGAGAATACGATCTGGGCGAAGACGAAGAGCAGGGTGGCCAGCGCCGCGCCGGTGAGGACCGCCCGCCAGAGCCGTTTTCCCCGGGGCACGAAGGCGTAGACGAGGACGAAGATCGTGAAGAGCAGGACGACGCGCACGCTGCCGTTGACCGCCTGGATCGCCCTTCCGTCGGGCCCAGGCAGCGCTTCCATCGTGGACCAAAGCCCCTCCACCAGTCGTCTGGACGAAAAGGCGATTCCAATGAGCACGATGAGTCCGGCGATCAGGGCCAGCTCGATCGCGACCTTGCGTTTGATCGTGTCGTCGCCTTCGGTCACATCGGAGACGTGGTTCAGGCCCTTGATCAGGCCGCCGAGGATGCGGCGGCCGGTGAGGAGGACGAGCACGAACGACAGCAGGCCTACGCGCTGGCGCTCGGCGATCGCGTCGGTCACGATCTGCTCGATCTGCGCTTCGCCTTCGGGCAGGAATTGCCCCAGGAGGTTGGTGGCCTGCCCGGTGGCCCAGGCGGCGTCGACGAGGTAGGAGGCAACGACGAGACCACCGATAAGCAACGGAAACAGGGACAACATCGCGTAGAAGGCCAGCGAGGCTGCCCATTCGAGCACGCTGCTGGTCCACAGGTCCCGTGCGGTTTGCACGATTACGCGTCGCCATTGAACCAACGACGTGTCGATGATATGTCGATCGGGTCGTTCGTGCTCGTCAGCCGTGTGCCTCGCCAACCGTCTCGCTCCATGTCGTAGTCGTGTCGCCAAGCGTTGTTTCAAACATACGCACGCGTTTCCCGCCCAGGCCACCCCGGGCGCCGAACGGGGTATGCTTGACGCACGCATGTGATGCATTTCGCAGACTTGTACCGGTGAGGAAGGCGTTGCCGAGGTAGCCCTTTCGAGTGCGACAACCTTGCGCTAATGGGCATCCGTGCGTAAAGTTCACACCCGTCACGAACACTTTTTCATTTCACGCAGGGGAGCAGGGTCACATGGGCGATATTCTGTGGTGGTTGATCATCGGTTTGGTTGCTGGCGGCGTCGCCAGTTTGATCGTGCCGGGTCGCACGCCAGGCGGTACGATCGGCGCGATCGTGGTCGGCATCCTGGGCGCGATCCTGGGCGGCTGGCTGGTCAATAGCGTGCTCGACATGGGCACGGGCGGCGGCCTCATCGGCTCGATCATCGTCGCCATCGTCGGCGCCGTGATCATCCTCTTCGTGATGCGCGAAGCGGGTAAGCGAACGTAGGCTACGCGGAAGGATCAGCACATGGTGGACAAGTTCAAGGATCGAGCCGGAGACGAGGCCGACAAGGCCAGCGATCCGGCGAAGGAATTGACCGGCAACGCCATCGACGATCAGGCCCGCAAGGCGCAGGGAACGATCGACCAGAAGCAGGGCGACGCCCGGCGTGAAGACGCCGATGGCGACGGCGGGTCCACCGTCAAGGAGGCGCTGGACAAGCTCAAGGAGTCCTGATCCGCGGGCTCTGGCGCCGATCAGACTGACGAACACGAGGCCACCTGTGGGCAACCGTCCCGGGTGGCTTCGCTGCGTGCGCGGAATGTGCGTTTCGGTGGTCAGGTGGCGAGAGGGTGTCTGGTGTCAACCTCGGTTACGCAGTCGTACATCCCCAGGATTTGGATCATTTCGAGCTTGTCGAGAAGTGTTGCGTGGCAATGGCCAAGTCAACGCCAGTTCCCGCGCGGGCGCCCGAAATCGTTTCCGCACCAATTAGCCGGCATGTTGGAGACGTACACTGCATTATGAGCGTGGAGGCCAACAGGCTCCAGAGTGGCCTGGACGCCACTCAACCCGGAGAGCCATATTCATGAGAGAGCAAACGTTGGGGCAGTTCATCCGGGCCAATCGCCTGGCAATGGGACTGACCCAGCAGCAATTGGCGGATCGCGTTGGTGACAACGTGCGGCAATCCGACATTTCCCGGCTCGAGATAGATGGCGTCGAATTTCCGCGTCGCGAGCGATTGGACGCGATCGCCGTCGCCCTTGGCGTCACGCTCGGCGACCTGCTGATTTCGACCGGCTGGCTGGAAATCGAGCACGCGGCGATGATCGAGCAGATCTCGGACGACGAGCAACCAGATCCCGATGTGCTCGAAGACGCGATGGCGGTGCTGTCGGCCGCCAAGGAGATGGTGGCCGAAACGGCGCAATTGTTGGTCAAGGCGGAGGGCCATGTCGTTTCCCTCATGGCCGCCAAGGCCAAGCGGGACAAAGCCCGTGAAAGGTCCGAAAATGCCACATCAGAGGATGCCTGATGCGTAGTTCGGTTAGACCCGCGACCATGTTTGGTCGTGGCAGGGCCTGTTCCTTCCGGCTTCCGGGTCGAGATGACTCGCTCCGCTCCGCTCGCAAGCTCGGGAAGACCGCTACCAGAGCATGCACCACCGTTCATCTCATCCGGATTCCATATGCCCCCTTTACTCAAGGCAGCGTGAGCACTCCTTCGCCAATGATCTGGACATCCCCGCTGACGACCATGCCGTCGGCCGTGTCGACCTTGAGCAGGCTGGGACACCCCATTTCAATGCCCTGCTGGATGACAAGCCGCGTCTCCCCGGTCCGTTCTTTCACCCAGGCGCCAAACGCCCCGGCCGCTGACCCGGTTGCCGGGTCCTCGCCCCCCGCGAGATCGGTCCCGAACGACCGGGCCCGCCATTGGCCCGGCGCTATTTCGGCCACGACGTAGCAGGTGATCGGCCGCGTTCCGTCGGCCAGCGTCATCGCCGCGTTCAGCGCCGGGCCGTCGAGCCGCACTCGCGCCAGGTACGAAACGTCCCGGACCGGCAGCACCAGGGTCGGCAACCCGGTCGAAACCGCCTGTAGAACCCAGGCTGGATGCGCCGCCTCCGGCGCGATCCCGAGCGCGGAAAGAACTGCCAGGGCCGGGCCGGTGTCCAGTTTCGGACCGAACACGGCGGCGTTCTGCCAGACCGAGGCAGTTCCCCGCCGGCCGTCCAGCTGGACGCGGAGCCGCTGCTCCCCGGAAATCGTTTGCTGAACCAGGTCGGCCTCGGTCAGGCCCCGGCGGTGCGCCCAGACCGCCGCCGTTCCCAGCGACGGATGCCCGGCGAAGGGAACTTCGCCCTCGACGATGAAGATCCGGTGGCGGTAGGTGGCGCCAGGTGCGGTCGCCGCCTGGATGAACGACGTTTCGGAAAGCCGGAAGCGGCGCGCGAGGGTGGCCATCGTCGCGTCGTCGATGTCGTCGGCGTCTTCGACGACGGCCAGCAGGTTGCCTTCCAGGGGCCGGGCGGCGAAGACATCGATCAGGGTGAACCGCGTTTCGATCATGGGAACTCCGTGCTAGCCGATCCGGACCGAGCCCTCAGCGAAGCGGTACTGCGCCTGTTGCTGCCGCTGTTGCAGGGCGTAAATAGCAGTCAACGGGCCAAGTTTCCCGATGTACATGGCGATGCAGAGGATGATCTTGCCAGTCGTCGACATCTCGGGCGTGATGCCGGTGCTGAGGCCGACGGTGGCCATCGCACTCATGGTTTCGAACATCATCGGCAGGAACCCGAACTCATTCCGCGCCACCACATCTTCCGAGATCGCCAGCGCCAGGGTCAGGAGGAAGTGGGCGAAGAGGAAGAGGGTGGTGACTGCCAGCGCCCGGAAGACCAACTGAGCCGACACCCGGCGACCGAACGCCTGGGTATCGGGCTGGCGGCGGACGGTCGAAACCACGGCCAATACGAGCAGGCCGATCGTCGCCAGTTTGACGCCGCCGGCGGTCGAACCCGCCGCGCCGCCGATCAGCATCAGCCCGATCATGAGGAAGAGGGTCGCCGGCTGAATATCGCCAATCGCTACCGAAGCGAAGCCGGCAGTGCGGGTGGTAGTGCTTTGGAACAAGGCGGTGAGCGGCCGTGCCCACGGGTCGATCACCGCCATCGACGCCGTCCACTCCAGCGCCATGAACATCAGGGCTCCCCCCGCCAGCAAGACCGCGTTGACGGTCAGGACCAGCCGCACATCCAGCGAAAGCCTGGCCCACCGTCGTTTCGACCAGACCTCGCCAAGCACGATGTAGGACAAGGCGCCCGCCTGGATAAGGAGGATGACCGTCCCGCTGATCCAGAACGAGTCCGCATAGCCGGCCAGGGAGATGAAGTTCCCTTCCAGGTCGAAGCCCGCGTTGCAGAAGGCTGCGATCGATGTGAACGCGCCATGCCACAGTGCGTCCAGGAACGGTTTGTCCTGCCAGAAGCGGGCGGTCAGGACCGCCGCGCCCACGGCTTCGGTGATGACGATGAACCGCAGGATCCGCTTCGACAGGCTGGTCGCCTCGCTGAGGGTCAGCGTCGGCGCCCCATCCTGGAGCAGCAGTGAGTCCCGCAGCGACCCGCCGCGACGGAGCGAGGCCAGCACCAGCGAGGCGCCGACCATGAAGCCCAGGCCGCCCGCCTGGATCAGGACCAGGATCACCAACTCGCCGAAGAAGTTCCAGTGGTCCTGGGTGTCGACCACGATCAGCCCGGTCACCGCCGAGGCCGAGACGGCCGTGAAGAAGGCGTCGATCGGCGGGGTGGATTCCCCACTCTCGGTGGTCCACGGCAGCGCCAGCAGGAGCGACCCGATCA